>NZ_JAKUSO010000049.1:0-27854 GCF_022449305.1 Oceanibaculum sp.
TGGCGCAGGAGATCGAACAGAAGATCCGCGCCAATGCCGGCATCGTCTCGGAGGCGCTGATGGGCGCACCGGAGGATGACGGACCGGACTCCCCGCCGGAGGAGTAAGGCTAAGAAGAACGATCGTTTTAAGGGCTCGGATGTCCTGCCTTCTCTGAACGTCATTCCCGCACTTGTTGCGGGAATCCAGGTTTAAGCCAGCTCGACCGATATCCAGCGGGCTGACCCATGGACCCCCGGGACAAGCCCGGGGGTGACGGCCTCAGTTGGTGGCATGGCCATGTTCTTCCGACCCGAAGCTATTGTGGTTCCCGCCGCCGCTGGACAGCGTTCCCGGCGGCTCGTATAAGCGAAGACCCGCTGGTGATCGGCGGCGCGGATGCCCTGACAGGCTCTTATGGCCTGATCGGGACAGTTCGCGCCGCTTTGCCATATGCGCCATCTGTGTGCGCTGCAGGGAAGGCCCGCATCGGCGGGACTTCACGACGGCGCTTGATGGCACGATATAAGGGAATTGGGCACGGGAAACGGCAGGCCGACTTGGACGGTGCCATACCCGACGCGAAACCTGGACCAAGCTAGAAGACGGCACGCATGAACACGGCGAACGATATCCGCAAGACCTTCCTGGAGTATTTCGCGCGCAACGGGCACGAGATCGTTTCCTCCAGCCCGCTGGTGCCGCGCAACGACCCCACCTTGCTGTTCACCAATGCCGGCATGGTGCAGTTCAAGAACGTGTTCACCGGCGCCGAGACCCGGCCCTATGACCGGGCGGTCACCTCGCAGAAATGCGTGCGTGCCGGCGGCAAGCACAATGACCTGGAGAATGTCGGCTACACTGCGCGCCACCACACCTTCTTCGAGATGCTGGGCAATTTCTCCTTCGGCGATTATTTCAAGGAACGCGCGATCGAGCTGGCCTGGAACCTGGTCACGAAGGAATACGGCCTGCCGAAGGACCGGCTGCTGGTCACCGTCTATGCCGAGGATGAGCAGGCGCACGGGCTGTGGAAGAAGATCGCCGGCCTGACCGACGACAAGATCATCCGCATCGGCACCTCCGACAATTTCTGGCAGATGGGCGATACCGGCCCGTGCGGCCCGTGCTCGGAAATCTTTTTCGATCATGGCGACAAGATCCCGGGTGGCCCTCCCGGCAGCCCGGACGAGGATGGCGACCGCTTCATCGAAATCTGGAACCTGGTGTTCATGCAGTTCGAGCAGCGGGCACCCGGCGACCGTGTGTCGCTGCCGCGCCCGTCGATTGATACCGGCATGGGGCTGGAGCGCATCACCGCCGTGCTGCAGGGCAAACACGACAATTACGATATCGACCTGATGCGCGCCCTGATCGAGGCCTCGGCGGAGGCATCGGGCGTCGATCCCGACGGACCGTTCAAGACCTCGCACCGGGTGATCGCCGATCATCTGCGCGCCAGTTCCTTCCTGATCGCCGATGGCGTGCTGCCGGCCAATGAGGGTCGCGGCTATGTGCTGCGCCGGATCATGCGCCGCGCCATGCGCCACGCCCATATGCTGGGCTGCCGCGAGCCGCTGCTGTGGCGTCTCGTGCCCGCCCTGGTGCGCCAGATGGGCGAGGCCTATCCGGAACTGTCGCGCGCCCAGGCGCTGATCGTCGAGACGCTGAAGCTGGAGGAAAACCGCTTCAAGCAGATGCTGGATCGCGGCCTGAAGCTGCTGGAGGAGGAGACCGCCAGCCTTGGTTCCGGCGGCACCCTGTCCGGCGAGGTCGCCTTCAAGCTTTACGACACCTACGGTTTCCCGCTCGACCTGACGCAGGACATTCTGCGCGGCCAGGGTGGCAGCGTCGATACGGCCGCCTTCGATGCCGCCATGGCGCGCCAGAAGGCCGCCGCCCGCGCTGCCTGGGCCGGTTCCGGCGAGGCGGCGACCGAGACTGTCTGGTTCGACATCCGCGAGAAGACCGGCGCCACCGAATTCCTGGGCTATGCCGAGGATGTGGCGGAAGGCCAGGTCATGGCGCTGGTGGTGGACGGCAAGCCGGTGCATGCCGCGAAGCAGGGTGACAAGGTGGCGCTGGTCGCCAACCAGACGCCTTTCTATGCCGAATCCGGCGGCCAGATGGGCGATGCCGGCACCATTGTCACGGCCAATGGCGCGGAAATCCGCATCTCCGACACGCAGAAGAAGCTGGGCGCCCTGCATGTCCATCTCGGCGAGGTGGTAAAGGGCGAGGTGACCACCGGCGACACGGCGGAATTCCGCATCGACACCGCGCGCCGCGACGCTCTGCGCGCGAACCATTCCGCGACCCATCTGCTGCACGAGGCGCTGCGCCGCCGGCTGGGCGATCACGTCACGCAGAAGGGCTCGCTGGTAGCGCCGGACCGGCTGCGCTTCGACATCAGCCATCCGAAGGCGCTGTCGCCTGATGAAATCCGCGATGTCGAGGCGGAGGTGAACAACCGTATCCGGGTGAATGCCGATGTGAACACCTCGCTGATGACCCCGGAGGAAGCGGTGGAGGCCGGCGCGCTGGCGCTGTTCGGCGAGAAATACGGTGAGGAGGTGCGCGTCGTCTCGATGGGCGGCGCGGAGCCGGAAAAGGGCAAGTTCGGCAGCTTTTCGACCGAGCTGTGCGGCGGCACCCATGTGCGCCGCACCGGCGATATCGGCTTCCTGAAAATCATCGGCGAAAGCGCGGTGTCGGCCGGTGTGCGCCGTATCGAAGCGGTCACCGGCATCGGCGCGCTGGCCCATGTCGAGCAGCAGGAGGCGCTGCTCGCGGAGACGGCCGGCGTGCTGAAGGCGGCCCCCTCGGAACTGCCATCGCGCGTTGCGGCCCTGGTCGAGGAGCGCCGCCGGCTGGAACGCGAGCTGGTGGAACTGCGCAAGAAGATGGCCAGCGGCGGCGGGGCGGCCAGCGAGTCCGCGGCCAAGGATGTGGCAGGCGTGAAATATGCCGCGCGCCGGCTGGACGACGTGCCGGCAAAGGAGCTGAAGGGCATGGCCGACGCGCTGAAGAAGCAGGTCGGCTCCGGTGTCGTGGCGCTGGTCGCGGTGCAGGACGGCAAGGCCTCGCTGGTGGTCGCGGTTACCGACGACCTGACCGGCCGTTTCAGCGCGGTGGATTTCGTGCGCGTCGGCTCCGAGGCGCTGGGCGGCAAGGGCGGCGGTGGCCGTCCCGACATGGCCCAGGCCGGTGGCCCGGACGGCGACAAGGCCGACAGTGCGCTGGCGGCCATCGAGCAGGCGCTGGCGGCGAAGGCGGCGGCCTGACCATGGATGGTGGCAGCTTGCGCTTCGACGGGACCGACGATTACGTCGCCACCGCCGACCTGACGCTGGCGGTAAACGCCGCCATCACGCTGCAGCGGCCTCTGCTGGTGAAGGGCGAGCCCGGCACCGGCAAGACCGTGCTGGCGCATGAGGTGGCGAAGGCGCTGGGCCTCGGCCTCATCGAATGGCATGTGAAGTCCACCACCAAGGCGCAGCAGGGGCTGTACGAATATGACGCGGTCAGCCGGCTGCGCGACAGCCAGCTCGGCGACGAGAAGGTGAAGGACATCGCCAACTATATCCGCCGTGGCAAGCTGTGGGAGGCCTTCGTCGCCGACAAGCCGACCGTGCTGCTGATCGACGAGATCGACAAGGCGGATATCGAGTTCCCGAACGATCTGCTGCTGGAACTCGACCGGATGGAGTTCTTCGTCTACGAGACCGGCGAAGTGGTGAAGGCGGCGCGGCGGCCCATCGTCATCATCACCTCGAACAATGAGAAGGAGCTGCCGGACGCCTTCCTGCGCCGCTGCTTCTTTCATTACATACGCTTCCCCGATGCTGACACGATGGCCGACATCGTCGAGGTCCATTTCCCGGGCATCAAGCAGGCGCTGCTGCGCGAGGCGCTGGCCAGCTTCTACGAGCTGCGCGACGCGCCGGGCCTGAAGAAGAAGCCCGGCACTTCTGAATTGCTGGACTGGCTGAAACTGCTGCTGGTCGAGGATATCCCGCCGGAGGCGCTGCGTGCCAAGGATGCGAAAAGCGCCATTCCGCCGCTCTATGGCGCGCTGCTGAAGAACGAGCAGGACGTGCAGCTGTTCGAGCGTCTGGCCTTCCTCGCCCGCCGCGACGGACGCTAGGCGCAGGATCGGGGGAGGCGGATGTTCGTGAGCTTCTTCCTGGAACTGCGCAAGGCCGGCGTGCCGGTCAGTTTGCGCGAATATCTCAGCCTGCTGGAAGGGGTCGAGGCCGGCGTGCCCGGCTATTCGGTCGAGAATTTCTATTATTTCTCCCGCGCCGCGATGGTGAAGGACGAACGCCATATCGACCGTTTCGACCAGGTGTTCGGCCATGTCTTCAAGGGACTGGAACTGCTGGACAGCGTGTTCGGCGCGGACATTCCAGAGGAATGGCTGCGCAAGCTGGCCGAACGCCACCTCAGCGAGGAGGAGAAGCGCCAGATCGAGGCGCTGGGCGGCTGGGACAAGCTGATGGAGACACTCCGCCAGCGGCTGGAGGAGCAGAAGAAGCGCCACCAGGGCGGCAATAAATGGATCGGCACCGCCGGCACCTCGCCCTTCGGTGCCTATGGCTACAATCCGGAAGGCGTGCGCGTCGGCCAGGAGGGCAACCGCAATTTCCGCGCGGTGAAGGTGTGGGACCAGCGCGCCTACCGCAATCTCGACGACAGCGTTGAGATCGGCACCCGCAACATCAAGGTGGCGTTGCGCCGGCTGCGCCGCTTCGCCCGGCAGGGGGCGGCGACAGAGCTGGACCTTGACGGTACCATCCGCTCCACCGCGCACAATGCCGGGCTGCTCGACCTGAAGATGCGGCCCGAGCGGCACAATGCGGTGAAGCTGCTGCTGTTCTTCGATGTCGGTGGATCGATGGATGGCCATATCCGCGTCTGCGAGGAGCTGTTCTCCGCCGCGCGCGCGGAATTCAAGCACATGGAATATTTCTACTTCCACAATTGCCCGTATGAGCGGGTGTGGAAGGACAATAACCGGCGCGGCATCGACAAGATTCCGACCTTCGAGGTGCTGCGCACCTATGCCGCCGACTACCGCGTCATCTTCGTCGGCGACGCCTCGATGAGCCCCTACGAGATTTTCCAGCCCGGCGGCTCCGTCGAGCACTGGAACGAGGAGGCAGGGGCGGTCTGGATGAAGCGGCTGCTGGACACCTATCCGCGCGCCATCTGGCTGAACCCGGTGGCGGAGGGGCGCTGGCCCTGGTTCGAATCGATCCAGGCGATCCACCAGATGATGGAGGGCCGCATGTTCCCGCTCACCCTCGACGGGCTCGACCGCGGCATCCGCGAGCTGACGCGCTAGGGCTGGTTGTATAGGGCATATTGCCCTATTATCTCTTCATTATGACCACGCCGACGAAGAAGACCGATCACGCGGCCAAGGCCGAGGAAACCCGGCCTGATGTGGTGCGTCGTTCTGGCGACGGGGAAGGCTACGAGCCCCGGGACAGCCTTAAGAAGGCAGCCGATTGGGCGTTCAAGCGCGATGAGCGCACCTGCAAGGCATTGGCGAAGTGATCGAGCTGCTCTGGCTCACTGTCCCTGACGTCCTGTATCTTCACGAACGCTCTATCGAATTGTTCGGCGGTTCGTACGGAACACGCGACGAGGGCTTGCTGGAGTCCGCCGTGATGCGGCCGCAACAGCTTTGGTCTTACACCGAACCGCCGCCTAGCCTTGCTGATCTGGCGGCAAGCATTGGCTTCGGCCTGGCCCGTAATCATCCGTTATCGATGGAAACAAGAGAACCGCTTATGCGGCTGTTCTCTCGTTCCTGTATGAAAACGGCGCCTATCTCGATGTGAGTGAACTTGAGGCGGAGCGGGTGATGGTGAATGTGGCGAGCGGCCTGATGCCCGAAGCCCTTTTCGCTTCCTGGATCAGCGCGAATAGTCTCGCGATCGAAGACTAACCCGCCTTGGCACGGGGGTTGCTTATATCCCGGTGCCATGAAGAAAACGATCCTGACCCTCATCCTCCTTGCCGGTGCCGCGCTGCTGCCGCAGCGCGCCGAGGCGCTTGGCACGACGGCCGGCACGCTGCCTGACCTGTGCGGGGCGGCGATTGCCCGGACCGAGGAAGCGCGTGGCATTCCGCGCAATTTCCTGCGTGCCGTGGGGCTTGCCGAGTCCGGCCGCTGGGACAGCAAGGCCGGGCAGGGCGTACCCTGGCCCTGGACCGTGACGGCGGAGGGGGAGGGCAATTATTACCCCACCAAGGCGGCAGCGATTGCCGCCGTGCGCCGCTTGCAGGCCCGCGGGATCAAATCCATCGATGTCGGCTGCATGCAGGTGAATCTGTACTGGCATGGCAGCGCCTTCTCCGGCCTAGCGGACGCCTTCGAGCCGGAGGCCAATGTCGCCTATGCCGCCGACTTCCTGTCGCGGCTGAAGGAGGAACGGCGCAGCTGGCAGAATGCGGTCGGCTACTATCATTCCGCCACGCCGGAGTTCAACCAGCGCTACCGCGCTAAGGTGCTGCGTCTGTGGCAGGGCGTGCGCGACCAGGATTTTGCCGGCGTGGAGGAGGAGGTGCGCTTCTCCGAGACTGCCCGCTCGGCGGCGCGCCGTCAGCTGCCGACCATGATGCCGGCCTGGGCGAAAAGTGGTGGTGCGGCGGAAACCGCAGCCGCCGTCCCGGCTTCGGCGCGTATCGCTGCCGGTGCGCGGCAGCAGGTGGCGCAGCGCGAGACGCCGTCCGCCGGCGGTCTTAATGCCTATCGCAAGCGCGCGGTGCCGACGCCGGAGACTTTCCAGGCGGTTCCGGAAAGCCTCGTAACCCGTTAACAGAACATAGAAAAAGGGCGCCGGATGATCGGCGCGCTTGCTCTTTTCGCTAAAGGGGTGGAGGTCAGCCCATCGCCTTCTGCAGGTTCTTGTCCAGCGCGTCGAGGAACTGGTTGGTGGTCATCCAGGGCTGGTCCGGGCTGATCAGGATGGCAAGGTCCTTGGTCATCTGGCCGGCTTCGACGGTCTGGATACAGACCTTTTCCAGCGTCTCGGCGAACTTCGCCACTTCCGGCGTCTCGTCCATCTTGGCGCGGAAGGAAAGGCCGCGCGTCCAGGCGAAGATCGAGGCGATCGGGTTGGTCGAGGTCTCCTTGCCCTGCTGGTGCTGGCGATAATGGCGCGTCACCGTGCCATGCGCGGCCTCCGCCTCGACGGTCTTGCCGTCGGCGGTCATCAGCACCGAGGTCATCAGGCCCAGCGAGCCGAAGCCCTGCGCCACCGTGTCGGACTGCACGTCGCCATCATAGTTCTTGCAGGCCCAGACATAGCCGCCGGACCACTTCATAGCGCAGGCCACCATGTCGTCGATCAGCCGATGTTCGTAGGTCAGGCCCTTGGCCTTGAACTTGGAGGCGAAATCGGCGTCGAACACTTCCTGGAACAGGTCCTTGAAGCGGCCGTCATAGGCCTTCAGGATCGTGTTCTTGGTGGACATATAGACCGGCCAGCCAAGGTCCAGGCCGTAATTGAAGCAGGCGCGGGCGAAGTCGCGGATCGAATCGTCAAGATTGTACATGCCCATGGCCACGCCGCTCGACGGGAAGTCGTAGATGTCGAACTGCTGCGCCGGGCCGCCATCGGCCGGCTGGAAGGTCATGGGCAGCTTGCCGGGACCGGGCACCTTAAAGTCGGTGGCGCGGTACTGGGCGCCAAAGGCATGGCGACCGATGACGATCGGCTGGGTCCAGCCCGGGACCAGACGCGGCACGTTCTGGCAGATGATCGGCTGGCGGAACACGGTGCCGCCCAGAATGTTGCGGATGGTGCCGTTCGGCGACTTCCACATCTTCTTCAGGCCGAATTCCTTCACCCGGTCCTCATCCGGGGTGATGGTGGCGCACTTCACGCCCACGCCATACTTCTTGATCGCATTGGCGGAATCGATGGTGATCTGGTCGTCGGTCTTGTCGCGGGCCTCGATGCCGAGGTCGTAATACTTCAGATCAACATCGAGATAGGGCAGGATCAGCTTGTCCTTGATCATCTGCCAGATGATGCGGGTCATCTCGTCGCCGTCCAGCTCGACGATCGGATTCTTAACCTTAATCTTCGCCATGCGTTTTCTCCTCTTGCCGGCGCGTCGGGGCCGGCGCACCTTTATTTGCCGCGGCGAACAATATCAGGCCGTCCGCACGGCGCAATAGCCGGTTACGGATGGCAGGTCACTGCCATTTCACTTCCGGGCCGGGGATCGGTTCCGGTGCCTCCGCCAGGGCGGCGAAGGCGGCATCGATATCGGGCACGAAGCGCAGCAGGGCGCGATGCTGTTCGCTCACGAAACCTTCCGCGATCATGTGGTCCACCATGGCCCGCAGCGGCGCCCAGTAGCCCTTGGCATCGATGATGATGATCGGCTTGGAATGCAGCTTAAGCTGCCGCCAGGTGGCGATCTCGAAGGTCTCGTCCAGCGTGCCGAGGCCGCCCGGCAGCACGATGAAGCCGTCGGAACGTTCGGCCATGATCATCTTGCGCTCATGCATCGTCTCGACGACGATCAACTCGGTCGCCCCGCCATGGCCGACCTCCAGGCGCATCAGGTGGCGCGGGATGATGCCGGTGACCTTGCCGCCGGCGGACAGTGCGGCATCGGCGGCCTCGCCCATCAGCCCGACCTTGCCGCCGCCATAGACCAGTTCGATGCCGGCTTTCGCCAGGCGTTCGCCGACGGCGCGGGCAAGCTGCTTGTAGTCGGGATCGACGCGACCGGAGGAGCCGCAATAGACGCAGAGGGATCGGATGTTTTCCATGCGCGGCGATATCGCATTGCCGTGCGGCCCGGTCAACCGTGCAGTGAGGGAGATCACAAATGCGTGTGCGGTACCGTCGCCTGCGCGTTCCGGCTGCGCTGAGGCTTTACCCTGTTTGCGAAACCGGACATGCTTTCAGCGCGGCGGCGTGGGTCGCCGTTTTTCATGTGCTAGCCAGTCGGATTCGGCCGAATCGGGAGAGGACCAGATGAGCAAAGCCCATTTCAGCAAAGCCCTGCGTGTCGCCGTTACCAGTTTCTGCGCGGCCGGTGTGCTTGCCGGCAGCGTGTTCGTGGGCGCGGCGGTTGCCGCCGACCGCAAGCCGGAAGATGCCCTGTAGTACCGCAAGGGCGTCCTGACCGGCCTTGCCTGGCATTTCGGCCCGGTGGTCGCCATGGCCAAGGGCGAGGCGCCGTTCGACCAGAAGCAGCTTTCCGAGCGCGCGGCTGCCATGGCGGCGCTGTCCAACATGCTGGGCGAGGGCTTCATCCAGGGCACGGCGCAGGGCCAGATCGACGGCAGCCGGACGCTGCCGGTGGCCTTTACCGACAGCGCCGACTTCCAGAAGAAGCTGGAGGCGCTGCAGACCGCCACCGCCGCGCTGGCCTCGGCCTCAGGCTCGGTGGCGCAGGGCGATCTCGGCAAGCATGTCGCCGCCATCGGCGGGTCCTGCAAGGCCTGCCACGACACCTATCGGGCAAAATAGCGCCTCAGCGGAGCAGGGGTGGCAGTATTTCCACGGTGAAATAGACCGCCCCTGCGGAGATTGCGGCGAACAGGCCGGCTAGCCACAGGCTCGCCGGCCTTTCCATGCCCCCCACATCCATGCCAAGGCCGGGAGGCAGGTCCCTGTGGCCGGTCACCATCGCGGTGACCAGGTTTTCGCGCTTGTACAGCCGGTAATAGGCAATCGCCGCCAGGTGCAGCACGACCAGCGCGATCAGGAACCAGACCGCGATGGCATGCGTGCGGTTGGCCATACTGTCCACTGCGCTGGAGAACAGCCCGTTCAGCGGGCCTTCGGTCAGGATGTCGTCGGAGGCGAACAGGCCGCTGCCGGCCTGTGCCAGTGCCGCCAGCAACAAGGCGATAACCGACAGCGCGCCCAGCGGGTTATGGGTATCGGTCGGGTGTGCCTTTGGCGCGGTCAGCGTACGCAGATAGGCCAGCACCGCCGCCGGTCCACGCAGGAAGCTGGCAAAGCGCGCGGTGCGGCTGCCGAACAGGCCCCACAGGATGCGGAAGATCACCAGCGCCAGCACCGCGTAGCCGAAGCGCATGTGCCAGGTCTTGTCGAAGCCGCCGAATTCCCCGGTCCAGTAGGCACCGACGATGGTGCCGGCCAGCATCCAGTGGAACAGACGCGTCGGGATATCCCAGACGAGGGCACGGCGATAGGCGGCGGGCGGGGTCGTGTCGGTCATGGGCGGGGCTCGTCAAAGGGGTAGGTCAAAACCAAGATGACTGGCCAGCGCCGGACCTGCAAGGCCAGCCGCTGCATGCACCTGCAATTGCACTCCGGACTATCCCGATATAGGGTTTGCGCTACGGCATAAAGCGGTCCGGATAACTGGCCGATTTTGGGGGCGTGCGCAATGAATCCTTCCGACATGACGGTTTTCTGACGATGCTGCGACGTCCTTTCATCATCGGCGTGATCGGCGCCATCGTGGTGCTGGTCGCGCTGGCCCTGAATTTCCTGGTGACGTCGGAAGACGCGCCGCAGCAGGCCGCGCCCGCCAGCCCGCCGGTGCAGCGCACGGCGCCGTCCACCGCCGCGACACCCTCCACGGCCCCGCAGAACCCCGCCGTGCCGGACCAGACGCCGGCGCCGCGCGCGCCCAGCTTTGATGTGGTGCGGGTGAACCCGAAGGGCGATACGGTGATCGCCGGGCGCGCCACGCCGAATTCCAAGGTGATCGTGAAGGATGGCGACCGGGTGATCGGCGAGATTCAGGCCGATCAGCGCGGCGAATGGGTGCTGCTGCCGAAGGAGCCACTGCCGCCGGGCAACCGGCAGCTGACGCTGGAGTCGGAGCTGCCCGACGGCAGCCGCCTGCAGTCGCAGGATGTGGTGGTGCTGGCGGTACCGGAACCGCAGAAGGATATCGCCGGCCAGCCGAGCGCCGCCCCGCAGACTCCGCTGGCCATGGTCGTGCCGCGTGAGGGCAGTGGCCCGTCCACGGTGCTGCAGGCCCCTGCCGCACCGCAGCAGCCCGCGCAGACGCAGCCGACGGCTCCAGAGACGGTGGCCCAACCAGCGGCCCAACCGACGACAGCCGCGAAGCCGGGGACGCCCTCGTCAGGCCCTTCCGTGGTCAGCCTGCCGGAAAACGGCAAGAAGACCGATATGCCGGTCAGCGTCGATGTGGTGGATTACGATGCCAAGGGGGCCGTGATCCTGAGTGGCCGGACCGAGCCGAACGGGCAGGTGCGGGTTTATCTCGACGACAAGCCGCTGGGCGACGCACGGGCTGACGACAAGGGCAACTGGCGCCTGCAGCCCGAGGGCGAGGTGGCCGCCGGTACCTATAGGCTCCGCGTGGACCGGCTAGCGCCGGACGGCAAGGTGGTGGCGCGGGTAGAACTGCCCTTCGCCCGATCGGAGCCGCTGTCGGGCCTCCTGGAAGGGCGGGTTGTGGTCATCCAGCCGGGCAACAATCTGTGGCGCATCGCGCGGCGCACCTATGGCGATGGCATGGCCTTCACGCTGATCTATGGCGCCAACCGCGACCAGATCCGCGACCCTGATCTGATCTATCCGGGCCAGGTCTTCGTGCTGCCGCAGGTGAATTAGAGAACTTTACGCTTCCTTGTCGGACGTGTCCGGCAGGGAGAGGGTGGACATCTGCCCGATATGCTCGCGCAGCCGGGCCAGGAACAGGGCCACCGTGGCGATCAGCAGGCTGGGCGTGGGCGGGCCTTCCAGCGGCAGTTCGACATCCAGCCGGATGCGCTGGCGCGGATCGACCAGCAGCCGGGTTTCTTCCTTGACGCCGATGGCCCGCAGCGCCTCCAGGATGGCGCGGCGGCGCGCGACAGATTCGCTGCTGTAGGGCAGGATGCCGATCAGCGCGCGCATCGACAGGCGGGCCTCGCCCTCGCGGTCGTTCAGCTGCGCGATATAGGTCACCCCGTCGCAATCGAAGGCGAACTGGAAGGGGCGGGCATTATGCGGCGCCCCGTCGCCGCTGTTGGCAACCTTCACGAAAGTCCGCAGGTCGAACTCGTCGGGAACGTGATTGAGTACGGCTCGGAAGGGGCTTGCGGCGTCCATCAGCATAAGGCTTTCGGCTCCGGGGCAGGATGCTGAAACTGTCACGCTGGAAGATAGTGTCAAGCTCCTAAGGAAGGGTTAAAACGGCGGCGATTGTTTCGGGCGCGTCGCTGTGTACTCTCCGCTTGCGAATGCCCATATGGTAGGGTCCCGATGGGAAACGAGAAAGGAAACGGCGTGTTGAAATCGATTCTGGTGCCGATTGCGCGGGAAGGCTGGCCCTTCATCGGGATATTCGCGGTCGGCACGCTGATCCTGTTCGCCATCTCGGACCCGCTGGGCTGGGCAGGCGTGATCCTGACCCTTTGGTGTGTCTATTTCTTCCGGGACCCGGACCGGGTGACGCCCAGCCGCCCTGGCCTCGTCATCAGCCCGGCCGATGGCGTTGTCTGCTTCGTCGGCAAGGCACCGCCGCCGGCCGATCTGGAACTGGGCGACACGCCGATGCTGAAGATCGGCATCTTCATGAATGTGTTCGACGTGCATGTGAACCGCGCCCCGGTGGACGGCAAGGTGTCGCGCCTGGCCTACCATCCCGGCAAGTTCTTCAACGCCTCGCTGGACAAGGCGAGCGAGCAGAATGAGCGGCACGGGATGGTCGTCGAGATGGCGGACGGCACCAAGGTTGGCAGCGTGCAGATTGCCGGGCTGGTGGCCCGCCGCATCGTCTGCAAGACCGCCGAGGGCGCCACCCTGCGGGCCGGCGAGCGCTATGGGCTGATCCGCTTCGGCAGCCGGGTCGATGTCTATCTGCCGGCCAGCGCCGCCTCGCTGGCGGTGCTGGGACAGCGGATGATCGCCGGCGAGACGGTAATCGCCGACCTGACCTCCGCCGAACCGGATCGTCTGGGCGAGATTCGCTAGTGGTCGGGCTGCGGCAAAAAAGCGGGTTCAGACGGCACCGCCGGGCGCCGCGCCTGAAGGGACTGTCGATCAACCGGCTGATCCCGAACATCCTGACCGTGCTGGCGCTGTGTGCCGGGCTGACGGCGATCCGCTTCGCGCTGAATGGCGAATGGCAGCAGGCGGTGATCGCGATCTTCGCCGCCGCGATCCTCGACGGGCTGGATGGGCGCATGGCGCGCCTGCTGAAGGCGACCAGCAAGTTCGGCGCGGAGCTGGATTCGCTGTCGGATTTCATCAGCTTCGGCGTGGCGCCGGCAGTCGTCCTTTATATGTGGGGGATGAACGGCGTTGCGGGCTTCGGCTGGGCGGTGGTGCTGTTCTTCGCCACCTGCGCCGCGCTGCGGCTGGCGCGCTTCAATACGAAGCTGGGCGACCCCGAACTGCCGGCATACGCCTACAACTACTTCTCCGGCGTGCCGGCGCCGGCCGGGGCGGGGCTGGCGTTGCTGCCGATGATCCTGTCCTTCGACCTTGGCTATGACACGGTGCTGAAGCATCCGGCGCTGGTGATTGCCTGGGTGTTCTTCATTGGCCTGCTGATGGTCAGCGCCATCCCGACCTTTTCGGGCAAGAAGGCGCGTATCCCGCAGGGGCTGGTGATCCCGATGCTGATCGTGGTCGGCCTGCTGGTGGCGGCACTGGTGAACGCGCCCTGGCGCACCCTGTCGGGGTTGGGCCTGCTCTACCTGCTGTGCATCCCGTTTTCCGTGCGCTCCTACCGCCGGCTGAAGGCGGAGGCGGAGCAGATGGTCGCCCAGCATGAGGCGGATATTGCCGCGTCTGGCGATGCCGTGCCCGAGAGCGGGAACGACCAGAGCGGGGAACCCCGTCCCGGCGCATGATCGACGCCGCACTGCGACGGCTGGTCGATCCGGCGCTGGATGCCGCCGGGGGCTTCCTGTTGCGCCGGGGCGTTTCCGCCAATGCCGCGACACTGGCCGGCTTCGCGGTCGGGCTGCTGGCCCTGCCGGCGCTGGCGCTGCAGGCCTATGGCGCTGCGCTGGCCTTCATCCTGCTGAATCGCCTGGCTGACGGGCTGGACGGCGCCATCGCCCGGCGGCGCGGGGCGACCGATTTCGGCGGCTATCTCGACATCGTGCTGGATTTCATCTTCTACGCCGCCGTGGCGTTGGGCTTTGCACTGGCCGATCCGGCGGCGAACGCGCTGGCCGCCTGTTTCCTGATCTTCAGCTTCATGGGTACGGGATCGATGGCCTATGCCGTCATGGCGGCCAAGCGCGGCCGCGCCAGCACGGCGCGCGGCCCGAAATCGCTGTATTATCTCGGCGGGCTGACGGAAGGGGCGGAGACCATCGCCCTGTTCGTCACGATCTGCCTGTGGCCGGGCTGGTTTCCCCAGCTCGCACTCCTCTTCGGCGCGCTGTGCTGGATCACCACCGTGACGCGCATCCTCGCCGCGCGGCGCGACTTCACCCCTTAGTCGTGCCTTGGGCCGGAACCGGCGGCGCCTTCTTCTCCTCGCGCTTCTGCCGCCGCCGTGCCCGCCAGTCGCTGACATTGGCGCGAACCTTCAGCGCCGATGGCGTGATGACCAGCGTCAGGATGGTGGCGAAGGCCAGCCCGAAGACGATAGCTGTGGACAGCTGCACCCACCATTGCGTCGAGGGCGCGCCGATGCTGACCTCGCGGCTGATGAAGTCGATGTTCATCTGCAGCACCATCGGCATCAGGCCCAGGATGGTGGTCAGCGTGGTCAGGAAAACCGGCCGCAGACGCTGGGCGCCGGTGCGCAGCAGCGCCTCGTGCGCCGGGATGCCCTGCTTGCGCATCAGATCGTAGGTATCGATCAGGATGATGTTGTTGTTCACCACGATGCCGGCCAGCGCGATCACGCCGACGCCGCTCATGACGATGCCGAAGGGCTTGTTCATCACCAGCAGGCCGATCATCACGCCGATGGTGGACAGGATCACCGCCGAGAGGATCAGGAAGGCGCTGTAGAAGCTGTTGAACTGGGTCAGCAGGATGATCGCCATGATGAACAGGGCAACGGCAAAGGCGCGCATCAGGAACTGCTGGGCCTCGGCCTGTTCCTTGTCCTCGCCCTTGAAGGTCACCTCGACGCGCGGGTCTAGGCCGGCATCGGGCAGCCAGGCGCGCAGTTCCCGCACCTTGTCGTCGGCCAGCACGCCGGGCTGCACATCGGCCTTCACCGACATGATGCGCCGCCCGTCCACGCGCTTCAGCTCGCCGACCTTCTGTTCGGGATTCTCGGTGACGAAATTGCTGATCGGGATCAGCCCCTGCTCGGTCTGGATGCGCAGCTGGCCGAACCGGTCGAGATTGCGGTATTCGGTCGGGAAGCGCACGACGATGTCGATTTCCTCGTCGCTGTCGTCGGGCCGGTATTCGGTGACCTTCAGCCCGTTGGTCACCAGCCGCACATAATTGCCGATCATGCTGAGATCGACGCCGAACTTGGCGGCCTGTGCGCGGTCGGCATCGATGGCCCACTGGATGCCGGGGATCGGGCGGCTGTCCTCAATGTTGGCCAGCCCCTCCATGCTCTCGAACTTGGCGCGGATCAGCGCCGCCGCGGGCTCCAGCAGCGAGACGTCGAGGGCGCTGATCTCCAGCGCGACCGGCTTGCCGACCGGCGGGCCGGCCTCCTGCTTCTGCGGTTCGACGAGGATGCCGGGGTATTTGCGCGATCGTTCCACGATCTCGGCCAGGATATCGTTGGCCGGTGGGCGTTTGTCCCAGTCCTTGAACTCGACCGAGATGGTGGCGATGACATCCTCGGCCTTGTCCTGGCCGCTGCGCACCTGGGTGCCGATCGAGGAATAGACCGAATCGAAGGCATCAAGCGCGAGCACTTCGCGTTCCACGAGGATGGCGAGCTGCTTCTTCTCCTCGATGGAGAGGTTGCCGCGCGCATGCACCAGGATCTGCGCCTGTTCCGGTTCGACCTCGGGGAAGAATTCCACGCCATGGCCATGCGTGGCGTAATACCACTGCACGAAGATCAGGGTCCCGACGGCGGCCAGCACAATCTTGCCGGGATGCGTCAGCGCCTTGTCCAGCGTGCGGATATACAGGCCGGTCGGGCCCTTTACCTGTGTCAGGTCGATGGTCTCGTTATCGTCGTCCGAGGTTTCGGCGCTCAGCGCCTTGGCCTTCTCGGGGTCGAGCGAACCGCCCGGCTTGCCGATGAAGGCGCCCAGCGTCGGCACGAAGATCAGCGCCATCAGCAGCGAGGCCGACAGGGTGGCGATCAGCGTGATCGGCAGGAACTTCATGAACTCGCCAACCACGCCTGGCCAGAACAGCAGCGGCAGGAAGGCCGCCAGCGTGGTCGCGGTGGAGGCGATGATCGGCCAGGCCATGCGCTTGGCAGCACGGGCATAGGCGCGCTTGGGCGACTGGCCCTCGGCCATCTTGCGGTCGGCGAACTCGGTCAGCACGATGGCGCCGTCCACCAGCATGCCGACGGCGAGGATCAGGGCGAACAGCACCACGATGTTGATGGTGATGCCCATGGTGAAGATCACCAGGATGGCCAGCAGGAAGGAGCCCGGAATGGCGACGCCGACCAGCCCGGCCGAGCGCAGCCCAAGCGCGCCGACAATGACGATCATGACCAGCAGAACCGCGCTGATGACGTTGTTCTGAAGGTCCGTCAGCATGGTGCGGATATCCTTCGAGCGGTCCTGGCTGTAGGTGACCTTTACGGCCTCCGGCCAGAACTGCTTCTGCCGCTCCGACAAGGCGCGCACCGCCTCGATGGTCTCGATGATATTCTCGCCGGTGCGCTTGGTAACCTGCAGCCCCACCGCCGGCTCGCCATCCAGCCGGGCGACGGATTCGCGGTCCTTGAAGGTGCGCCGCACCTCGGCTACGTCGCGCACGCGCACCACAGCATCGCCGTCGGTCTTCAGCGGCATGTCGAGGATGTCCTCGGCACTCTCGAAAAGGCCCGGCACCTTCACCGGGAAGCGGCCGCTGCCGGTATCCAGCGCGCCGGCGGCGATCAGCCGGTTGGACCGGTCGATGAAGCTGAGAATATCCTCCGACCGCAGGCCGTAGCTTTCCAGCTTCAGCGGGTCGATCAGGATTTCCACCAGCTCCTCGCGGTCGCCGGCGATATCGACATTCAGCACCGAGGGGATGCCCTCGATCTCGTCGCGCAGCTCCCGGGCGAGACGGACCAGCGTGCGTTCCGGCACCGGGCCGGACAGCGTGACCACCAGCACCGGGAACAGGCTGAAATTCACCTCGGTGATGGTCGGTTCCTCGGTCTCCTCCGGCAGCTCGGACTTGGCGATGTCCACCTTCTCGCGCACATCGTCCAGCGCCTTGTCGGCATCGAAGCCGGCATCGAACTCCAGCAGCACGAAGCCGCCGCCTTCATAGGCGGTGGACCGCATCTCCTTAACGCCCTCGATGGATTTCAGCTCCTGCTCCATCGGGCGCAGCAGCAGCCGCTCGGAATCCTCCGGCGAGATGCCCTCATGCACCAGGCTGACATAGATGGTGGGGATGTTGATGTCCGGATCGGATTCCTTGGGAATGTCGATATAGGCAACGGTTCCCGCGATCAGGATCAACACCAGCACCGCGATGGTGGTACGGGCGCGGGCGATGGCGGCGTCGATCAGGTTCATTTCTTCGCCCCGCCATCGGCATAGCTGCCAGCGAAATTCTCCGACCGCACGGCTTCAACCTTCTGGCCCTCGGCGACGAATTCCTGGCCGACGACGATCAGCCGCGCGCGCTGTGGCAGGCCGGCCAGCCAGACGCCGTCCGTCTCGCTGGCGATGATCCTGACCGGCCGGAAGGTGACGGTGTTGTCCTGGCCCACCAGCTTCACGCCCATCTGCCCGGCATCGTTCAGGGTCAGGATGGAGGGGGTGATGAAATGCGCTGGGACGGAGTCCAGCGATAGTTTCACCGCGGCGGTCAGCCCGTCGCGGATGGCGCCGTCCCGGTTATCCAGCTCGGCCTCCACGCGGAAGGTGCGGGTGGCGCTGTTGGCGACGCTGGCGATGTAGCGGATGACGCCGGTACGGGTCTCGCCGGTGGAGAAGCGCACCTCGGCCAGATCGCCCAGTTCGAGGGACAGGGCATGGGTCTCCGGCACCTCGATGACGACCAGCATCGGGTCGGTATCGACGATCTGCGCCACCTCGTCGCCGGCCTGAACATAATTGCCGATTTCGACCATGCGGTCGTTCAGCACGCCATCGAAGGGCGCGCGGATGGTCGTGTTGGTGATATCCGTCTCGATCCGGGCGAGGGCGGCGCGGGCGGCGTCCAGCTGCGCCTGCGCCTGCGCCAGATTGGTGTCGGAGCGGAAGCCCTTGCCGGCCAGCTGCTTGGAGGCGCTGAATTCGACCTCGCGCTGGCGTACCAGCGCCCGCGCCTCTGCCCGCCTTGCCTCCCGGTCGTCCAGGGCAAGGCGCGCGATCATCTCGCCGGCGGCGACGCGCTTGCCTTTTTCCACGCCGATCTCGGTGACACGGCCATCGGTCTCGACCCGCAGCTGCACGCGTCGTTCCGCCTGGGTGAAGCCGTTGATGGTCAGCTCGCGGCGGTGCGCCTGCTCCTCGGAGACGATGAACTGCACGCCGGGCAGGGCTGCCTGCGCTTCCTGCTTGGGGGCTCCGGCAGGTGCTTCGGCGGCATCGCCGAACTGGCCGGAGGCAATCCAGAGCGTGGCGGCCACCGCGAACAGAATGGCGATCCAGATCGAGGACTTCATCGCGTGTCTTCCTGCTTGCTGCTGGCGGTGGTTGTGGCGCGTTCGGCCAGGAACCGGTCGCGGTTGCTTAAAAATAGGTCGGGCGACGCGATAAGCATCCGCCCCTGCCGGCATCGGCGCGGACTATAGGAGTGCTTGCCGACGGCATCAATCGGGATGTCGTTACGAAATATTTCGCGGACCATCCTTTGTCGCCAAAGGGTTTGACGTGTTCAGGCGGCTTTCGTTCCCGCCGCGTAACGCACATGCACCGGCAGCCGGTAATGATCGCCCTCGCGGTATTCCTGTAGCCGCCGGACAACCGCCGCCTCGACCGCCTCGCGCTCCGCGGCGCTGGCCTCCATCCACAGCTTGCCGAAGGACATGTCCAGGTTGGTGCGCCAGAAGGGCTGGTCGCCCGGCGCCTTGCGGCGCGCCTGGATCACCTGTTCCTCGACAGCGGCAAAGCCGGCCTGTTCCAGCAGCCCGACCAGGGTACCGGGCTGGCCCAGGATGAAGGGCATTTCCAGGAAGGTCTCGTCCTGCGGCCCCATCACTTCCAGCACGGCGGCCATGTTGATCTGGAACACCGCATTGTCGGCCAGCGGCCCCCAGACCATGAAGCCGGCGCGCCCGCCGGGCTTCAGCACGCGCAGACATTCCCGCAATGCCTTCAGCTTGTCGGGGAAGAACATCAGCCCGAAGCGGCAGGTGACACGGTCAAAACCGGCATCGGGGAAGGGCAGGGATTCGGCGTCCGCGATCTCGAAGCCGATATTGCCGGTGCGGCGGTCAGCAGCGCGACGTTTTGCCCCAGCCAACATGCCCTCGGCCAGGTCAGTTGCGGTGACATGGCCTGTCTCGCCAACCATCTCGGCGATGGTCAGCGCCGGCTCGCCAGCGCCGGAGGCCAGATCCAGCACCCGCTGGCCCTGTGCGATTCCGACCAGCTCCAGCAGCGGTTCGTTCAGGCGGCGCGCCATTTCCGCCATTTCCTCGGCGCGCTTGTTCCAGCCGATGCCGCGGTCGTTCCAGGCGGCGCGCTGCCGTTCCTTGAACGCTTCTGTCGTGTCGCGGCTCATGGCTTCCTCCCTCTGCGTATGGTTTTTAGTTGCAGCATATCCGTAGGCGGTCATCAGATGTGCGTGCGGTGCAATAACGGCTTGTTTGCAATCAACTCGCAATCTCACTATTATGCGCGCGTTTCGCCAGCGGATGCCTTATGCCATAGCCGTTTTCGGGCGGAAACGCATCGTCGAAAGAGCAGGATACTGGAATGAACGAGACCACCCCGTCGGCTGCGGCCGCACTTCCCGGCGCCGTTCCCACAGACGCCGTGACGCCGCCGCCCGGTGCGCTCGATCAGGCGCTGGAGCTGATCCAGGCCGGCGGCCCGGTGGTGGTGATCCTGCTGGTCTTCTCGGTGGTGGCGCTCGCCATCTTCATCATGAAGATGATCCAGTTCCAGTCGGCGCGGCTGTGGAGCCGGGGCTTCGTGGAACCGGCCCTGACGCAGGCGCGCAATGGCCGCCTGGCGGAGGCGCTGGCGGGTCTGCGCGGCCTGCGCAGCCCGGTCGCGGAAGTCATGGCGGTGGCCATCGACGGATTCCGCCATCGCATCGCCGAGGACCGCATCCGTGAGGAAGTCGCCCGCATCGGCAGCGCCCGGCTGGAGGAGCTGCGCTCCTACCTGCGCGTCATCGAGGTGATTGCTACGCTGAGCCCGCTGCTCGGCCTGTTCGGCACGGTGCTGGGCATGATCGACGCCTTCCGCCAGATGGAAGCCGCCGGCAGCAATGTGAACCCGGCCATCCTGTCGGGGGGCATCTGGGTGGCGCTGCTGACCACGGCCGTCGGCCTCGCGGTGGCGATTCCGGCTGTGGCCATGCTGAACTGGCTGGAGCGTACCGTCGAGCGCGCGGCGCATACGATGGACGATGCGGTGACGCGGTTGTTCACCATGCCGCAGGGAGCTTCCAATCACGGCGCCGACCACGGGGAGCGTGAGGCCGCGGGCCTGCGTCAGCCGCATGCACAGCCTGCGGAGTAGCCTTCCGGCAAAGCGCCGGCAGCTTATCAGCCTGACGCCGCTGATCGACGTCGTGTTCATCCTGCTGATCTTCTTCATGCTGGCCTCCAGCTTTCTGGACTGGCGGACCATCACGCTGAACACGCCGGGGCAGGCGGTCGCAACGCCGGATATGGAAGGCGCCATGCTGGTGCGCCTGCGTGCCGACGGCTCGCTGGACCTTGCCGGCGAGGCGCTGTCGGCCGAGCAGTTGCAGACGCGGCTGCAGGCCGCCCTGGCGCGCAAGCCGGATCAGCGCGTGCTGGTGCGCCCGGAGCGCGGCGTGGCGATGCAGCGCGCGGTGGAAGTGCTGGACATGGTGACGGCGAGCGGCATCAAGGATGTCTCGCTGGTGCGGGGGCGGTGATGAGCGTTCTGAACCATGGCCGGAAGAGCGCTGGCGGCGGCCTGTTCGCCGCCGGCCGCCATCGCGAGCGGAATTCCGACGAGGGCATCATCCCCCTCATCAACGTGGTGTTCCTGCTGCTGATCTTCTTCATGCTGGCCGGCAAGCTGTCGCAGATCGACCCGTTCGAGGTGACGCCGCCGGATTCCGCGTCGGAGAGCCTGCCGGATGGCTCGACGCTGACCGTCCTGGTCGGCGCCGATGGGCGCATCGCCTTCGACGGGAAGCCGATGGAGCTGGACGCGCTGCCGGCGACGCTGGAGGCGCATGCCAGGGACGGCGCGGTGCTGCGGCTGAAGGCTGACCAGCAGGCCGAGGCCGACCGGGTGATCGAGGTGATGGAAAGCCTGCGCGCGGCCGGCATCGAGAAACTGTCACTGCTGACCACGAAGACGGGAACAGGCGAATGAGACTCTCCCCGCGCGCCAAGCTGGCCGGGCTGATCGCATCGCTGGCGATCCATGGCAGCGCGCTGGCCTTCTTCGCCGATTTCAGCGAGGACAAGGGCACCGCGCAGGCGGGCCTCGGCGGCGTCGAGGTGGCACTGGCGCCGATGGGTGGCGCGCCAGGCAGCGAGGCGCGCGCCGTCGAGTCGACCGAGACGGTGAAGCCGACCGAAGTGACAGAGGCGGTGAAGCCCATCGAAACGGCGGAGGTACCGGACGTTCCGGTAACGCCGGTCGAGCAGGCGCGTCCCGTGGAGCCGGTAAAGCCCATAGAACCGGTGAAGCCGGTGGAGCCCGTAAAGGTCAAGGAAGAGCCGGAGAAGGTGAAGATGGCGGAGGTTCCGCCGCCACCACCGCCGCCGCCGGTGAAGCCTGTCGTCAAGAAGCCGGAACCGCCGAAGCCGGTTCAGCAGCCGAAACCCCAGCAGGTCGCCAAGGCAGAACCCGCCCCGGTGCAGGCGGAAGCCGCACCGGCGCCCTCGGTTGCCGGGTCCGCTGGCAAGTCGGGCGCCCAGGATTCGCAGAATGCCGGCACCACGAACAGCACTTCCGCGTCGGCGGGCGGCGGCATGCCGGGTTCCTCGGCCGATTATCTGGCGCTGGTGCAGGCCTGGCTGGAACGCCACAAGGAATATCCGCGCCGGGCGCAGTTGCGCCGCATCGAGGGCACGGCGGTGCTGCGCTTCGTCATGGACCGCGAGGGCAAGCTGGTTTCCTACCGGCTGGAACGCGGCTCCGGCCATTCCGTGCTGGACGAGGCGGTGCGGGAAATGATCGAGCGTGCCTCGCCCTTCCCACCGCTGCCGCCCGAAATCCAGCAGGCCAATCTGGAACTGGTGGTGCCAGTTTCCTTCTACCTGCGCTGACGTCGCTTACAGGCCCGGCCCCATCAGATAGTCGGGCAGCCAGGTGGCGATGCCGGGGAACAGGCACAGCAGCAGCATGCCGACCACCATGCACAGCATGAAGGGCAGGGCGCCGTACAGGATCGTCGGCAGCTTGATCTTCGGTGCGATGCCGTTGATGACATAGAGGTTCAGGCCGACCGGCGGGGTGATCAGCCCCAACTCCATATTGATGGTCAGGATGACGCCGAACCAAATCGGGTCGAAGCCGGCATTCACGATGATCGGCAGCAGGATCGGCGTGGTCATCAGGATGACGGCGGCCGGCGGCAGGAAGCAGCCGGCGACCAGCAGCAGGATGTTCACGAAGAACAGCAGCAGCCAGCGGTTGATGTCCAGTAGCGCAATCCATTCCGCAATGGCCTGGGTGACGTACAGGCTGGACAGCATGTAGCTGAACAGCACCGAGGTGCCGATGATCATCATGATCATCACCGATTCGCGCATGCCGTCGCGCATGATGTGCCACAGCGCGGTCGGCTGCCAGACGCGGTAGATGACGACCACCAGCAGCAGGCACAGCATGGCGCCCACGCCCGCCGCCTCGGACGGGGTGGCGAGGCCGCCATACATCGAATAGACGACGCCGGCGATGATCAGCAGGAAAGGCAGGATGCGCGGCAGCACCTCCAGCTTCTGGCGCAGCGAGTAGCGCTCGCCGATTTGCGCCAGCCCCTCACCACGCCGCCAGCACAGGAACAGCGCCCACAGCATGAACAGGCCGGTCAGCATCAGCCCCGGCACGACGCCGGCCAGGAACAGCCGGCCGATGGAGGTCTCGGAGGCGATGCCGTAGAGGATCATCGTCACCGAAGGCGGAATCAGGATGCCCAGCGTGCCGCCCGCCGCGATGGCGCCGGTCGCCAGATCGTCGGAATAGCCGCGCTTCTGCATCTCCGGGATACCCATGCGGCCAATGGCGGCGCAGGTGGCGGGCGACGAGCCGGTCATCGCGCTGAACAGCGCGCAGGCCCCCAGGTTGGAGATGACGAGGCTGCCCGGCACGCGGCTGAACCAGCGCGCCAACGCCTCGTACAGGTCCGAGCCCGCCCGGCTGGAGGCGACAGCCGCTCCCATCAGCACGAACATCGGGATCGACACCAGGGTGAAGTCGTTCAGGCCGGCATAGAGCGTGTCGGCCAGGAATTCGATGGCGCGCAGCCCGTCGAAGGCGACCATGAAGCCGACGGCGACCACGCCAAGCCCGAAGGCGACGGGCATGCCGGTCCCCAGCACGACCAGCGTCACGAGGCCGATCAGCAGGCCAAGGGTAAGCTCGCTCATTGATGCTGCTCCGGTTCCATGCCGAACGGCATGTCGCGTCCGGTCAGCAGGCAATAGATATCGGCGACATATTGCAGGCACAGCACGCCCATGCCGATGGGCAGGGCGGCGTAGTAGATCCACAGGCGCGCACGCCACATCGAATCGGTGGTCCAGCCGCCATCATAGGCCTCCCACCACCATTCGATGCCGTTCCACAGCACCAGCAGGCAGAAGCCGAGCGCGATCACCGAGGCGACGAAGGCCAGCCGCACACGCCAGCGGTGCGAGAGATAAAGCGGCAGCAGATCGACATTCACATGCCCCTTGGTCAGCAGCACATAGGGGCTGCCCACGAAGGTGGCGGCGACCAGGATGAAGGTGACGAACTCGCTCTGCCAGATCGCCGATTCCTGCAACACCGTGCGGACGAAGATCATCTGGCAGACGATGATGACCGAGGCGAGGATCATCAGGACGGCGGCAATGCCGCAAATCCGCGACAGCGCCGTGACCGTTCGGACGTAGAGCTGCATGGTCGCTCCAGAGAGGGCGGTATGTGACGGGGTAGGGGAGAGGGTTCCGCCCGTACCGCTTATCGGCACGGGCGGACTCTCTGTGGCTGGCGGGCTTACTGCACCGACAGCGCCATCTCGATCAGCTTGGCGCCGGTCGGCACCTTTTCCGAGAAGGTCTTGTAGGAGGTCTTCTTCGCGACCTCGCGCCAGGCATTCGCCTGCGCGTCAGACATGGTGACGACCTTCACATTGTTCTTCGTGTAGGCATCGACCAGCTTCTCGTCGAGCTTCTTGCTCTCCGCCGCGAAATAGTCTTCCGACTTCTTCGCCGCCTTCATCAGCGCATCCTGCTGGTTCTTGTTCAGCTTGTCGAAGCTGCGCTTGGACATCAGCACCGGCTCGTACATGAACCACAGCGCATTGTCGCCGGGAGCGGTCAGGCAGGAGAGCTGCTCATACAGGCGGAAGGAGACGAAGCTGCCCGCGCTGGTGTCGGTGGCGTTGGCCACACCGGTCTGCAGCGCGTTATAGACCTCGTTGGACGGGATCGACACGATGGACGCCCCGGCGCCGGCCCACATCTCGGCGAAGGTGGCACCGGCCGAGCGTGCCTTCAGGCCCGCCGCGTCCTGCGGTTCCAGGATGCACTTGTCCTTGCCGCCGAAGGCACCGGCCAGCCAGGCATCAGCCAGAACGATGACGCCGGCATCCTCGATGATCTTCTTGATCTCGCCCATGAAGGGCGACTTGTTCAGGCGCTTGGCATGGTCATGGTTCTTCACCAGGCCCGGCATCAGCGTGGCGCCGAACTCCGGATGCCGGCCGCTGGCATAGTCGAGCGGGAAGGCCGTGATGTCGATCTGGCCCTTCAGCATCGCCTGCCACTGTTCCTTCGGCTTCACCAGCGAGGCGCCGGGGAACACCTTGATCTCCATGCCGACATTGGCTGCAGCGACCTCACGCGCGATGATCTGCACCATCTCGTCGCGCACATCGCCCTTGCCGCCGGGGAACTGGTGCGATGCCTTCAGCTCGACCGCTGCCGCATCCTGTACGGCAAGGGCCGCCATCGCCACACCGGCGAACGCGGCCAGAATGAACTGGTTACGCTTCATGGTTTTCCTCCCTGTGAAAGCGTTTTTCATTTTTTGTAAAACCAGTATGAGACGAAAAATGCGCGCATCACAACAGTCTCTGTATTGGGCTCTGTTTGGTGGCGGGCAGGGGGCAAAATAATACCGCCCATCGGGGCTTGCCGTGGGGCCCGTCCCGTCGCACTCTGCGAGCCGGTCGCATTGACCTAACCGAGGGGGCGAAATCCATGCTGCGCATCTGGGGCCGCAACAATTCCATCAATGTCCAGAAGGTGATGTGGTGCGTCGGCGAGCTGGGGCTGACGCATGAGCGTATCGATGCGGGCCGCGAATTCGGCCTGACCGGCGAGGACTGGTACCGCAAGATGAACCCGAACGGGCTGGTGCCGGTGATCGACGATCGCGGCTTCGTGCTCTGGGAATCCAACGCCATCGTCCGCTACCTGGCGGAGACCTACGACCATGGTGGCCTGTGCCCCGCCGATGCGAAGAAGCGCGCGCAGGCCGGCCAGTGGATGGACTGGGCCACGACCATTCTGGGCGCGCCGATGACCACCGTGTTCTGGCAGCTGATCCGCACGCCCGAGGCGGAGCGAGACATGGGCGCGGTTGAGAAGGCGGCCGAGGCGCTGGGCAAGCATTACGCGCTGCTGAACCGGCATCTCGACAGCCGGCTCTACATGCTGGGCGAGCGGCTGACCATGGCGGACATCCCGGTCGGCGCCTTCGTGCACCGCTGGTACGCGCTGGACGTGCCGCATCCTGAGCTGCCGTCCTTGCGTGCCTGGTATCAGCGGTTGACCGAGCGGGAGGCGTTCCGCACCCATGTCATGCTGCCGCTGACGTGATCCGCCTGTTGCGAACGGTATTGGAGGCCGCCCAAAAACGGCCCGAATGAGGTTTCATCATCCCTGTCGTCAAAGGTTAAGCTTAGGCCGCTACGATGCGATACCGGACACACAAAAGAAGCGAGGCTAACATCATGTCGATTTCCCCCCGGTTCCGAACCGCTTCCGGTTTCCTGTCCCGTATGGCTTTCGCCGCCATCCTGGCTGTCGCCGGGTTGGCTGGCATTGCCCCCGCGCCGGCCAGCGCGCAGGCCTCCGGCATCTCCATCGAGCTGAACAAGCTGGAGGAGCAGCCGAACGCCTGCCGCGTCTACATGCTGTTCGAGAATCCGGGCCAGACCGAGTTCAGCGAATTCCAGCTCGACCTCGTGCTGTTCGACACCAACGGCGTGATCGCCCGCCGCCTGTCGCTGGACGCCGCACCCTTGCGCGCAGAGAAGACCAGCGTGAAGCTGTTCGACATTGACGGGCTGGCCTGCCCGAAGATCGGCCGTATCCTGCTGAACGACATGCTGGGCTGCGCCGATGCCTCGGGCAAGCGCACCGACTGCCTGAAGCTGATCAAGCCATCCAGCCGCGTTGACGCCAAGTTCGTGAAATAAGGGGTAAGAAAACCCTCTCCCGCAAGGGGAGAGGGCATTTAACAGTAGATCCCCCTACATCACCTTGCCGGGGAACGGGTGTTCCCCGGTGCGCGATTCGACCTCGATGACCCAGATGTCCGGGTCGCGCCCGACCGCGCGCTCGATATAGGAATCGGCTTCCGCCTCCGGCACCAGCGCGCCATCGAAGGCGGCCAGCCAGCCCAGATTGCCGTCCAGGTCGCGGGCCTGGCTCAGCAGCTGGCAGCCCTGTTCCAGCCGGTTCACCTTCAGCAGCACAGTCGCCCCGGCCTCCGCCCCCTTGCGCAGCACATAGGCCGGCAGGTTGCGCGCCATGCATTGGCGCAGGTGAGCCTTGACCCAGATGTCCGTGGTCAAGCGCGGTTCTTCCATCCTAGACTGCCTTTCAAGAATTCAGCGGCCGTTCCGGCCGCCTTATCCCATGCCGGGAAGGGCGCGCCAATGACAGCATAAGAGCCGCGCACATCTTGAGGAAGGAAACGGACGATATGAGTGCGACCTCATTCACCGTCGATCAGCTGGCCCAGCGCATCCCGGACGGGGCCAAGATCGCCCTGCCGCCGGATTATTCCGGCTGCGCCATGGAAGTGGTGCGCGCGCTGATCCGGCGTGGCGCGAAGAATCTGCACATTGTCGGCGTACCCTCGGTGGGGCTGCAGGGCGACATGCTGATCGGCGCCGGCTGCGTCGGCACGCTGGAGACGGCGGCCGTTACCATGGGCGAGCTGGGCATAGCACCCCGCTTCATCGCCGCCGCCAAGGCCGGCACCATCAAGCTGCGCGACGGCACCTGCCCGGCGATCCATGCCGGGTTGCAGGCGGCGGAGAAGGGCATCCCCTACATGCCGCTGCGCGGCGTGCTGGGCAGCGATCTGGTCGCGCATCGCGACGACTGGAAGGTGGCGGATAACCCGTTCGGCGAGAATGACCCGATCCTGCTGGTGCCGGCGATCCGCCCGGATGTGGCGCTGTTCCATGTCCGCAAGGCCGACCGCAAGGGCAATGTCTGGATCGGCGAGC
>NZ_JAKUSO010000005.1:0-84158 GCF_022449305.1 Oceanibaculum sp.
GCACCGGAGATGCCGCCCCACTCGCTCCAGTCCAGCGCCGTCTTCAGCGGCTGGATGGCATAGCCCGGCTTGAAGCGGAACAGGCTGCGGTCGTCCATCTTCGGCGCGCGGACGATCTTGCCGGGGTTCATCATCCCCTCGGGATCGAACTCGTCCTTCACCTCCTCGAAGGCGCGGACAATGCGACTGCCATACATCGTCTCGTGGAACTCGGAACGCACGATGCCATCGCCATGCTCGCCGGAATGGCAGCCCTTGTATTCGCGCACCATGGCGAAAGCTTCCTCGGCGATGGCGCGCATATTCTTGGCCCCCTCCTCGGTCTTCATGTTCAGGATCGGACGCACATGCAGGGTGCCGACCGAGGCATGGGCGTACCAGGTGCCCTTGGTGCCGTATTTGGTGAAAATGTCGGTCAGCCGCTCCGTATAGTCGGCCAGGTCCTCCAGCGGCACCGCGCAATCCTCGATGAAGGAGACCGGTTTGCCGTCGCCCTTCATCGACATCATGATATTCAGCCCCTGCTTGCGGATTTCCCAGATTTCGCTCTGGAACTTCGGGTCGGCGGCCTCCACCACGGCGCCGGGGAAGCCCAGATCGCCCATCAGCTCGACCAGGCGGGCGAGGCCGCGCAGCTGCTCGTCCTTGTCCTCGCCGGCGAATTCGACCAGCAGCAGCGCGTCCGGCTCGCCGACGACGAACTTGTCCACCGTCTCGCGGAAGGCCGGGATGTCGCGCGCCAGGTCGATCATCGTGCGGTCCACCAGCTCCACCGCCGTCGGCCCCAGCTTCACGATATGCTGCGTCGCCTCCATCGCCTTGCGGAAGGTCGGGAAATGGCACACGCCCAGCGCCTTGTGCGGCGGGATCGGCTGCAAGTCCAGCTGGATGCGCTGGAACCAGCCCAGCGTGCCCTCGGAGCCAACCAGCAGGCTGGCCATATTGTGGCCTTCCGGGCGGATCGTCTCGATGTTGTAGCCGCCGATCTTGCGCAGGATGTCGGGAATGCGGGCCTTGATCTCGTCGGCCTCGCGCAGGCCCAGCGCGCGCATTTTCTGCACGATCTCCAGATAGCGCGGATTACCCTCCAGCCCGTCCAGATTGCCGGGGATCGGGCCGAACAGCGCCTGCGTGCCATCGGCCAGCACCGCATCGATGGCGCGGACATTGTGCACCATGTTGCCGTAGCGCAAGCTGCGCGAGCCGCAGGAATTGTTGCCGGCCATGCCGCCGATGGTGGCGCGGCTGCCGGTCGAGATATCGACCGGGAAGAACAGGCCGGTGCCCTTAAGCTGCTTGTTCAGCCGGTCCAGCGTGATGCCGGGATGCACCCAGGCGGTGCGCGCCTCCGGATCGACCGAGATGACGTCATTCAGGAAACGGCTGTGATCGATGACCAGCGCCTCGTTCACCGTCTGCCCGCATTGCGAGGTGCCGCCGCCGCGCGGCAGTACCGGCACGCCCTCCTCCCGCGCGATATCCAGCGCACGCAGCACATCCGCCTCGCTGCGTGGCACGACAACGCCCAGAGGCTCGATCTGGTAGATCGAGGCATCGGTGGAATAGCGCCCGCGGCTGAACCCGTCGAACAGCACGTCGCCCTCGACCTCCCGCCGCAGGCGCGCGGCAAGGCCACTGTCCCCCGGCGCGATGCGGGCCTTGCGGGAAGAAGCGGCGGGCTTGGAGGCCGGCTTGGCGGCGGGCTGGATGGCGGACACGGGATCGGGCTTTCCAGTTATATGTGGAAGGAGGCGAGAGTTGCGCGCTTCGCGGTGGAACGCAAGCGGCTCCAGCAAAGCCTAGCATTTTGCATGCAAAATTCAACGCGCGCCCTGGTGGCCCTGACACGAATCCTGAAATGCAGGCAATTTCTTTGAAAATGCTGCATCGCAGAACAACCCCACACCGGGAATGGCCGCTTGACATACCCCGGCAAATTGCATGCACTATGCAAATCAACCGCAATCGGGTTGCCCTTCGATACCCCATTGGCGCCCACTCAGATAAAGAAGACAGCGATCATGACCTACCGCTCCGGCCGCCACTTCCTGCAGATCCCTGGCCCGACCAATGTGCCTGACCGGGTGCTGCGCGCCATCGATGCGCCGACCATGGACCATCGCGGGCCGGAATTCGGTGTGCTGGGCAAATATGTGCTGGAAGGTCTGAAGCCGATCTTCAAGACCAAGAACCCGGTCATCATCTTCCCGGCGTCGGGCACCGGCGCGTGGGAGGCAGCATTGGTCAACACCCTGTCGCCCGGCGACAAGGTGCTGATGGTGGAAACCGGCCAGTTCGCCACCCTGTGGCAGGAGATGGCAGGCCGCCTCGGCCTGACCGTCGAGTTCGTCGCCGGTGACTGGCGCAGCGGCGTCGATCCGAAGCTGATCGAGGCCAAGCTGAAGGAAGACAAGGGCCACACGATCAAGGCGGTCTGCGCCGTCCATAATGAGACGTCAACCGGTGTGACCAGCCGCATCGGGCTGATCCGTAAGGCGATCGACGCCGCTGGCCATCCGGCGCTGTATCTGGTCGATACGATTTCCTCGCTGGCTTCCATCGACTACCGGCATGACGAATGGGGCGTGGATGTCACCGTCTCCGGCTCGCAGAAGGGGCTGATGCTGCCGCCGGGCCTGTCCTTCAACGCGATCAGCGACAAGGCCATCGCCGCCTCGAAGAAGGCCGGCCTCACCAAATCCTACTGGGACTGGGCGCCGATGCTGGCCGCCAACGAGAAGGGCTATTTCCCCTACACCCCGGCGACCAACCTGCTGTACGGGCTGAAGGAAGCCATCGACATGCTGATGGAGGAAGGGCTGGACAATGTGTTCGCCCGCCACGACCGCCATGCCGAGGCGACGCGCCGCGCGGTGCGCGGCTGGGGGCTGGAAATCCTGGCGAAGAATCCGGAGGAATATTCCAGCGCGCTGACCGCCGTGCTGATGCCCGACGGGCACAATGCGGATGCGCTGCGCAAGGTCATCCTGGACAAGTTCGACATGTCGCTGGGCGCCGGCCTCGGCAAGGTCGCCGGCAAGGTGTTCCGCATCGGCCATCTGGGCGACTTCAACGACCTGACGCTGGCCGGCACCCTGTCGGGCGTCGAGATGGGGCTGAAGCTGGCCGGCGTGCCAATCAAGGCAAGCGGCGTGGCCGAGGCTCTGGCTTATCTGGGCGAGGCGAACACCGGGGCCAAGAGCGCGGCAGCCTGAGTACGGTAAACAAATAAAATGCGCGACAACTAATGATGGCGAGGCACACCGAAATACAAGCATAATCGGATGGAAGAGCCGGCACCAAGACCGGCCCCATGCATCAACAGGAGATGGAGGAAACGTCATGAGGAAACTGTTCATCGCAGGCGCCCTGCTAGGTGGTGGGCTGCTAGCCGGCGGGCTGGCTGCGCCGGCCCAGGCACAGATGGAGCTGAAATTCGGCCATGTCGGCGGGCCGGGCTCGCTGTTCGAGATTTCGGCCAACGAGTTCGCCCGCCGCGCCAACGAGAAGCTGGGCGGCAAGGCGAAGGTCGTCACCTTCGGTTCCAGCCAGCTTGGCGGCGACAAGGAGCTGCTGCAGAAGCTGCGGCTCGGCACGGTGGAGTTCGCCCTGCCCTCCACCGTCATGTCGTCCGAGGTCGATGCGTTCGGCATGTTCGAGATGCCGTATCTCGTGAAGAACCGCGAGCATATGAAGAAGATCGAGAAGGAGGTGGTGTGGCCCTCCCTCGCGCCGATGGCCGAAGCCAAGGGCTATAAGATCCTCGCGGTGTGGGAGAACGGGTTCCGCCACATCACCAACAATGTCCGCCCCATCGTGAAGCCGGAAGACCTGAAGGGCGTGAAGCTGCGCACCCCGAAGGGCAAGTGGCGTGTGAAGATGTTCCAGAGCTATGGCGCCAACCCGTCGCCGATGGCGCTGTCGGAAGTGTTCGTCGCCCTGCAGACCGGCGTGATGGACGGGCAGGAAAACCCGCTGACTCAGATCTATTCCACCAAGTTCCAGGAAGTGCAGAAGTACCTGTCGATGACCGGCCATGTCTATACGCCGGCCTACATCGTGGCAGGCGTGCGCAAGTGGGAATCGCTGCCGGAGGATGTCCGCAAGGCGCTGAGTGAGGCTGCCATGGAAACCCAGCCCTACGTCTATGAGCAGGCGGCCAAGCTGGAGGACGACCTGCTGGCCAAGATCAAGGCCGCCGGTGTGCAGGTGAATGAGGCCGATAAGGACGCCTTCATCGCTGCCAGCAAGGAAGTCTATGCCGAGTTCGGCAAGGATGTGCCGGCCGGCGGCAAGCTGGTCGATCAGGCCGTTGCTCTTGGGGCCGGATTGTAACCCCCCTGCCAGAACGCCCTGTCGGCTGACGCCGGCAGGGCTTTTTTTTGCCCGCCCCGCCTCCCTTTTCCGCCAACCAAGGATCGCCCGCTTTGTTCGCCGCCTTGAGAACAGTCTTTGAAAAGACCCTGACGGCTTTCGTCATCTTCCTGCTCGCCAGCCTGACGGTGATCATCATCATGGGTGTCACCTACCGCAAAATGGGCTGGTCGCTGGTCTGGTACGACGAGGTCGCCTCGATCATGCTGGCCTGGCTGACCTATTACGGAGCCTCGCTGGCGGCGCTGAAGCGTGCCCATATCGGCTTTCCCGGCCTGGTGAACGCGATGCCGCCGCAGCTGCGGATCGCCGCGGTGCTGTTCGCCGAGGCCTGCGTCATCGGCTTCTTCGCCATCCTCGCCTGGTTCGGCTGGGAGGTGCTGCAGATCTTGCAGGGCGACACGCTGGTCACCCTGCCGAACGTGACCACCGCCTTCACCCAGTCGGTCATCCCCATCGGCGGCGTGCTGTTCATAATGGCACAGCTGTTCAGCCTGCCCGAGGTGCTGGCGCAGGCGCGCGGCGGCGGCATCGTCGATCATGAGCAGAAGCAGCTTGAGGAGGCGCTGCGATGATCGTCGCCGTCATGTTCGTGGCGCTGGTCGCCCTCATCCTGCTGAACGTCCCCATCGCCATCTCGCTCGGCATCGTCGCCATGTCGGCGATGATCTATTCCTCGGGCATGGATGCGATGCTGAATGCGGCGCTGGTGCTGTTCAACGGCGCCACCAGTTTCCCGCTGCTGGCGATCCCGCTGTTCATCCTGGCCGGCGCCATCATGAACTCCTCCAGCCTGTCGCGGCGGCTGATCGCCTTTGCCTCGGCGCTGTTCGGCTTCGTGCGCGGCGGTCTGGCGATGGTGAATATCGGCACCTCGCTGTTCTTCGCGGAAATCTCCGGCTCGGCGGTGGCCGATGTCGCCGCCATGGGCTCGATCCTGATCCCGGCGATGAAGAAGAAGGGCTACCCGAAGGAATTCGCGGCCGCCGTTACCTCTTCCTCGGCGACGCTGGCGGTCATCATCCCGCCCTCCATCCCGATGATCCTCTATGCCGTGATGGCCGATGCGTCGGTGGTGCAGATCTTCGTCGCCGGCATCGTGCCGGGCATCCTGGGCGGCGGTGGCATGATGGGCCTCGCCTACTGGTATGCCCGCCGCTACAACTACCCGGTCGAGGAAGTGTTCAGCCTGCGGCGCCTGAAGGAAACCTTCCGCGACGCCGCCTGGGCCTTCCTGCTGCCGCTGATCATCCTGGGCGGCATCTTCGGCGGCTGGGTCACGGCGACCGAAGGGGCTGGCCTGGCCGTGCTGGCGGCGCTGTTCATCGGCGGCGTGATCTATCGCGAACTGGACGTTCGGCACCTCTACAATTCGATGATGGAAGGCGCGATCCAGACCGCCGTCGTCATGCTGCTGGTCGCGACCTCCGCCCTGCTCGGCGTCTATCTGACGGAACAGCAGATTCCGCAGCAGCTGGCCCTGTGGCTCTCCTCCATCACCAGCGACAAGTACGCGGTGTTGGCGATCCTGAACGTGTTCTTCCTGATCATCGGCCTGTTCCTGCACTCCGCCGCCGCGATCATCCTGGTCGTGCCCATCGTCATGCCGCTGGTGAATGCGGTCGGCATCGATCCGGTGCATTTCGGCCTGGTGGTCACGCTGAACCTGGGCATCGGCCAGCAGACCCCGCCGGTCGCCAGCGTGCTGATGACCTCCTGTTCCATCGCCAAGGCGGATATGTGGGCGGTGACCCGGGTGAACCTGCCCTTCATCGGGGTTCTGCTCGCCATCCTGATGCTGGTAACCTATGTGCCGGCCGTGCCGATGGCGCTGGTCGAGCTGTTCTACCGTTGAGAATGAGTAATTAGGAAATCATGCCCGCACGGCAGAAGGGGCCGCTGTCCGGCCTGAAAGTCATCGAACTGGCGCACATCATGGCAGGGCCGGTCTGCGGCCTGATGCTGGCTGACATGGGTGCCGACGTGGTGAAGGTGGAGAAGGTGCCGGGCGGCGACGATGCCCGCCGCTTCGTGCCGCCCTTCATCGGGGACGAGCCCGCCGCCTACATGATGATGAACCGCAACAAGCGGGGCGTCGCCCTCGACTTGAAGACCGAGACCGGCAAGCAGGCGGTGCGCCGGCTGCTGGAGGGCGCCGATGTGGTGATCGAGAATTACCGCATGGGCACGATGGAGAAGCTGGGCCTCGGCTATGAGGAGCTGCGCAGGATCAATCCCGGCCTGATCTATTGCGAGATTTCCGGCTTCGGCCGCACCGGCCCCTATGCCGACCGCGGCGGCTTCGACCTGATTGCCCAGGGCATGAGCGGCCTGATGAGCATCACTGGCGAGGGCGAGGGCCGCCCGCCGGTGAAGGTCGGCGCGCCGGTCACCGACATCACGGCGGGCATCATTGCCGCCATGGGCGTGCTGGCCGCCTATACCAGCCGGCTGCAGACCGGCCAGGGCCAGAAGGTCGACACCTCGCTGTTCGAGGCCGGCATCGTCCATACCTACTGGCAGTCGGCGATCTGCTTCGCCACCGGCGAGACGCCGCAGCCCATCGGCTCCGCCCATCCGCTGAACGCGCCCTACCAGGCCTTCCCGACACAGGATGGCTGGATCAATATCGGTGCCGCCAACCAGGCGAACTGGGAGCGGCTGCTTAAGGCCATCGAGGCGCCGCAACTGAACGACGACCCGCGCTTCTCCAGCAATGCCAGCCGGATGACCAACCTGCCGGCGCTGGTCGATATCCTGAACCCGATCTTCCGGACCCGCCCCACATCTGACTGGCTCGCCCGGCTGGAAGCCGTCGGCCTGCCCGCCGGCCCGGTCCTGACCATCCCGGAAATGCACCGCGACCCGCAGGCGCTGGCGCGCGGCGTCATCACGGAGGTTGAACATTCGACGCTCGGTGCGGTGAAAACCATCGGCCTGCCCATCGCCTTTTCCGGCACGCCCGGCGGCCCCCAATCGGGCGCCCCGGTCTATGGCGAGCACACCGCCGAAGTGCTTAGCGAGGCCGGCTACAGCGCGGCCGAAATCGCGGACATGCTGGCCAGCGGCGCGGCACGTGGGGCCGCGACAAGCTGACGCCCGCCCCCTTTCAATCGAAGTGAAGCTGCCTATGTGGAAGTCATGTTTCCGGAACCCCAAGGAGGTTTCCCATGACTACCACTCCCTTCCTGTTCGTCGTGACCGGCCATACCGACCTCGGCGACACCGGGCGGAAGACCGGCTTCCATTTCGAGGAGCTGAGCACCCCCTATTACATCCTGCGCGATGCGGGCTATGAGGTGATCTTCGCCTCGCCCGCTGGCGGCGAGGTGAAGACCGATCCCGGCTCGCTGAAGCCGCAGGGCGAGAATGCCGATTCCGTTGACCGCTTCCTGGCCGACGAGAAGGCGATGCAGGCGTTGAAGACCACGATGCGCACCAATGCGGTGAAAGCGGCGGAAGTTTCCGGCATCTACCTGCCGGGCGGCCACGGCACCATGTGGGACCTGCCGCAGGACGCGGCACTGGCTAAGCTGGTGGGCGAACTGGACGCCGCCGGCAAGCCGGTCGCCGCCGTCTGCCATGGCCCGGCGGGCCTCGTCGCCGCCAAGCGGCCGGATGGCACCCCGGTGGTAAAAGGCCGGCGCGTGAACAGCTTCACCGATGCCGAGGAACGCAAGGTAGAGCTGGAGGACGTGGTGCCCTTCCTGCTGGAATCAAAGCTGAAGGAGCTTGGCGCGCAGTTCGAGAATGCCGGCCTGTTCGAGGCGCATGTCGCCCGCGACGGCAATCTCATCACCGGGCAGAACCCGGCCTCCGCGAAACGGCTGGGCGAGGCACTGCGCAGCGCCCTGCTGGCAAATTCCCGTCAGGCGGCGGAATAATCAGCCGATCCTGACGGAAACGCTGCCGACGCCCGACAGGGTGGCGACGATCTCGCCGCCCTGCGGTGCGGGCAGCATGCCGATATACGAGCCGGTGGTGACCACCTGACCGGCCAGGATGGGCTGACCGCGTGCGATCAGGTTATTCGCCGCCCAGAGCGCCAGCCAGCGCGGGTCGCCTGCGGGGTTGCCACCGGTCTTCTCGATCATTGTCTTGCCGTCGATGGTCACGTTGGCCGTGATAGCCTTCAGATCCATCCCCTGCCAGTCGCGCAGCGCCGGCCCGACGACCAGCGCACCGTTCAGCTGGAAATCGGCCAGCTTGCTGAACGGATCGAGCTTTTCGATATCGGCAAACCGGCTATCGACGATCTCGATGGCCGGATGCGCGCTCTCGATGGCCGACAGGATCGTTGCATCGTCGTAAGGCGATCCTGCGGCTGGCAGGTCGCGGCCGAAGCGGAAGGCAACCTCCGCCTCGACGATGACGATGTTGAACCGGTCGCGTGGCACACGCGCGGCATCGGCCAGCACATCCGACTGCTGGATCGGTGCGGCGAGCGGCGAATCAGACGGCGATTTCGCGCCAATCTTCCAGGCTCCTACCGGCCCCAGCGCCTGCGTCACCCCATCCTGAACCGCATAGGCCTCGGCCACCGACCCCGGCTTCGCCCCTTCCGGCAGTGCCGCAAGCTGCGTGCGGCTGCGACGGGCCTCCAGCAGTGCAGCGACAGCGGCATCAGGTCGGAACATGGACGGCCTCCCGGCTCTATTGCTGGTCGTTCAGATGGCAGGCCGAGAAGCGGCCGGGGGCGATCTCCCGCAGTGCCGGAACCTCCACCTTGCAGCGCGCATGGGCATGCGGGCAGCGCGGGTGGAAATGGCAGCCCGGCGGCGGGTCCAGTGGCGAGGGAATCTCGCCCTTGATCGGCTCGAACACCCGGCGTCCCGGCTCCAGCCTCGGCACCTCGGCCAGCAGCGCCTGGGTGTAGGGATGGTTCGGCGCCTTGAACAGCTCGTCCGTCGGCGCGCTCTCCACCACCCGGCCAAGATACATGATGACCACACGGTCGCTCAGATGTTCGACCACGCCCAGATCATGGCTGATGAACAGGTAGGTGAGGTCGAACTCCTCGCGCAGCCGCATGAACAGGTTCAGCACCTGCGCCTGGATCGACACGTCGAGCGCGGCCACCGCCTCGTCGCACACCAGGAAGTCCGGATTCACTGCCAGCGCGCGGGCGATGCCGATGCGCTGACGCTGACCGCCGGAGAACTGGTGCGGGTAGCGCTTCTTAAAGCTGGGATCGAGACCGACGCGGGACAGCAAATCATCGATAAAGCCGTCCATCTCCCCGCGCGGCACGATGCCATGCACCTTCGGCGCCTCGCCGACGATCTCCTCCACCCGCAGGCGCGGATTGAGCGAACTCATCGGGTCCTGGAAGATCATCTGGACCTTCAGCTGGACATCCTTCGCCTCGGCGCCGGTCAGGCTGTTCACCTCCCGCCCGCGATAGAAGACCTGCCCTTCGGTCGCGTCATGGATGCCGGCGACGACACGGCCCAGCGTGGACTTGCCGCAGCCGGATTCGCCGACCAGGCCGACCACTTCGCCTTTCTTCACCGACAGGCTGACGCGATCGACCGCATGCACGACCTCCTCGCGCATGCTGCCGCCCAGCCGGTTCACGATCTTGGCCGCCAGGTCCAGCCGCTTCGTAAAGCGCTTGGTGACGTCCTTCAGTTCAATGATGGGGGCTTCGGCGGTCATGCCGCGTCCTCCAGATGCGGGTGCTGGCAGCGGGCGAACCGCCCGGGCATATGTTCGACCATCTCAGGTGCGGCGAGGCAGGACTCGTCAGCACGCGGACAGCGCGGACGGAACGGGCATCCCTCCGGCAGGGCAAAGGGCGGCGGCGCCATACCGGGAATCTGCCGCAGAGGCTGGCCGCGCGGATTACGCGACGGCACCGAGCCGATCAGCCCGCGCGTATAGGGATGCACAGAGTTCTCGATCACATCATCCACCGCCCCGCGCTCCACGATGCGGCCGGCATACATGACGCACAGCTCGTCGGCGAGGCCGGCCACAACGGACAGGTCATGGGTGACCCAAAGCAGCCCCATATCCTGCTCGCGCACCAGCTTCTGCATCTCGTACAGGATCTGCGCCTGGATGGTGACATCCAGCGCCGTCGTCGGCTCGTCGGCGATGATCAGGTCCGGCTTGTTCAGCAGCGCGATGGCGATGGCCACGCGCTGGCGCATGCCGCCGGAGAACTGATGCGGATAGGCGTTCAGCCGCTCGTCCGGCGACGGGATACCGACCTGGCCCAGCGCATCGCGGGACCGCTGCCGCGCGGTCTCGCGGTCCACATCCTCATGCGCCAGGATGGTCTCGATCATCTGCGTGTCGATGCGCAGGACCGGGTTCAGCGTCATCATCGGGTCCTGGAAGATCATCGCGATGTGCCGCCCGCGGATTTTCCGCATCTCCGATTCGGGCAGCCCGACAAGCTCCCGCCCGCGATAGAGGATGCTGCCGCTGACCACACGGCCGGGCGGATCGACAAGCCCCATGATGGAAAAGCCGGAAACCGACTTGCCGGAGCCGCTTTCGCCCACCAGCCCCATCACCTTGCCACGGCCGATCTCGAAGGACACATCGTCCACCGACTTGACGACGCCCGCCTTGGTGAAGAAGTGGGTCTTGAGATTCTCGACCTTCAGAACCGCGTCGGTCATCGCTGGAGCCTCGGATTCAGGATATCGCGCAGCTGGTCGCCGACCAGATTGATGGCGACGATGGTGATGAGCAGCGCCACGCCGGGGAAGAAGCTGATCCAGTAGCGGCCGGACAGCAGGTAGTTGAAGCCGTTGGAGATCAGCAGACCCAGCGACGGCTCGGTGACCGGCAGGCCGATGCCGAGGAAGCTGAGCGTCGCTTCCAGCGCAATGGCGTTCGCCACCTGCACCGTGCCGATGACGATGACCGGTGGCAGGCAGTTCGGCAGCAGATGGCGGAAGATGATGCGCGGCGTGGACAGCGCCAGGCAGCGCGCCGATTCGATATATTCCTTGCGGCGTTCGACCAGTGCTGCACTGCGCGAGGTGCGGGCGTAATAGGCCCACTGAACGATGATCAGCGCCAGGATCACCTTGTCGACACCGCGCCCCAGGATCGCCAGCAGCATCAGCGCGACCAGGATGGCCGGGAAGCTGAGCTGCAGATCGACGATACGCATGATGATCGTCTCGATCTTGCCGCCGAAATAGGCGGCGGTAAGACCCAGCGAGGTGCCGATTATAAGGGCGAAGAAGCCACTGAGGATGCCAACGGTCAGGCTGATGCGCAGGCCGTAGAAGATACCGCTCAGCATGTCACGGCCCTGACCATCGGTACCCAGCCAGTAGGTCATGCCGGTATAGCTCTCCGACCCCGGCGGCATCTTCGAATCCATGATGTCGATCTGCGTCAGATCGAACGGATCCTGCGGCGATATCCAGGGCGCAAAGACGGCGACCAGGATGATCGCGACCAGCGTGATCAGGCCGACGACCGCCAGCTTGCTCTCGCAGAAGCTGGAGAACAGGCGGCGCCATGGCGGGATCGCCTTGGCCTTGGCGGCCTCAGGCGCCGAATCCGGGCCGGGCACACCGGCGATGATGTCTGTCGTCTCGGCGCTCATGACTTCATATCCGACAGGCGAACGCGGGGGTCGAGAATCGAGTAGAGGATATCGACCACCAGGTTGATGGTGATGAACATCAGCACGATGACGATCAGGTAGGACACGATCACCGGCCTATCGAGGACGAAGATCGAATCGATGATCAGCTTGCCGATGCCCGGCCAGGCGAAGATCGTCTCGGTAACGACGGCGAAAGCGATCACCGACCCCAGCTCCAGGCCGATGACGGTGACCAGCGGGATCAGGATGTTCTTCAGCACATGCACGAAGATGACCCGGCCAGTGGACAGGCCCTTGGCGCGCGCGAACTTCACATAGTCCAGCAGCAGCGTCTCACGCATGCCCGCACGGGTCAGGCGGATCACCAGCGACATCTTGAACAGCGCCAGGTTCAGGGCGGGCAGCAGCAGATGGCTCCACCCCTCCAGCGAGAACAGCGTCGATTCTATGCCAAGGAAGCTGGCCGTCGGGCCGCGGCCGCCGGCAGGCAGCCATTGCAGGAACACGGCGAAGACCATGATCAGCATCAGGCCCTGCCAGAAATTCGGCAGCGAGAAACCGAGGATCGAACCGGCCATGATGGAGCGGCCGGCCACACTCTCGGGCCGCAGGCCCGCCCACATGCCCAGCGGAATACCGACAAGGATGGACAGCAGCATGGCGGCGAAGGCCAGTTCAAGCGTCGCCGGAAGGCGCGCGAACACCAGGCTCAGCGCCGGTTCGTTGAAGACGAAGGATTTTCCGAGGTCGCCCTGCAGCATATTGCCAAGGAAGACGAAATACTGCTCCCACAGGGGACGGTCGAGACCCAGCGCACGGACGGCGCGGTCATATTCTTCCTGGGATGCATCGGCGGAAATCAGGATATCGATCGGGTTGCCGATGGCATAGACACCCGCAAAAACGATCACCGTCATGACGGCGATCAGCAGAACGCTCTGCATCAACCGTCGCAGAATGAAAACGCTCATGCCTTGGGCAGCTCCCTTGGGCGCGCGTGACCTGGGTAAAAGGGCAGCAGGCGCAAGGCCTGCCTTTATCACGCCGTCGGGGGAAGGGCCCGAAGACCCTTCCCCCTTTCGGCGATAACGGGCGGTTTAGTTGCCCATCTTCACGTAGGTAGCAAGGGTCCCCTGGTCGGAACGGCCGACATAGGTCAGGCCCTTCTTGGTCGCCCAGGTGGAGACCTCGTAATGCAGCGGGATCAGGCCGACATCGCTCATCGCGATCTCGGTCGCCTTCTGCAGCAGCTTCTCACGCGCCGCGTCATCGACGGTGACCAGCGCCTGGGCGAGGGTCTCGTCGAACTCCTTGTTGGAGTAACGGCCACGGTTGGACGGGCCCATGCCCGCCGCCTTGTCATAGGTCGCCAGCAGCGACTTCAGCGGCGAGGAAGCCTCACCCGTGCCGGAACCCCAGCCAACCAGCAGCAGGCTGAATTCCAGCTTGGATGCGCGGCTGAAGAAGGTCGAGCGCGGCATGGTGTCGACCGCCGCCTCGATGCCGATGCGGCTCAGCATCTGCGCCACCGCCTGAACGATCTGCGCGTCGTTGATGTAGCGGTCGTTCGGGCCATGGATGGTCAGCTTGAAGCCGTCCGGATAACCGGCATCGGCCAGCAGCTTCTTGGCACCCTGCGGGTTGTAGGTCGGCACGGCGATGTTCGGGCTGACACCGAAGAAACCCTTCGGCAGCAGCTGGCCGGCCGGAATGGCAACGCCTTCCATGACGCGGTCAACGATGGCCTGGCGGTTGATCGCCATGGAGATCGCCCGGCGGACATTGACGTCCTTGAACGGGTTCTTGATCTCCTTGCCGTCCTTGCCCGTCGCATGCGGGGTGACGTCACGGTCGCTGTCGATGTGCAGGTAGATCACGCGGTTGGAGACCGCCTGCGAGATCGCGACATTGGCGTTGCTCTTCAGCTGCGCGATGTCGGCGGTCGGCACGCCGTCCACCAGATCGACGTCACCCGACAGCAGCGCCGCGACGCGAGAGGCGGCGTTGGTGATCGGACGGAAAGTGACCTTGTCGAAGGTCGGCTTGTCGCCCCAGTAGTTTGGGTTGGCTTCCAGCACGATGGACTGGCCCGGCGTGAAGCTGACCAGCTTGTAAGGGCCGGCGCCAATGGCGGCCTTGCCGCTGTTGTAGTCAGCGGTCGTCGCACCCTCGCCATGCTTCTTGCTGACGATGCGAATGGTGCTGATGTCGTTCGGCATCAGCGGATAGGGCTCTTCAGTGATGAAATGGACCGTGTGCGGGTCCACGATCTTCACTTCCTTGATCGGCTTCGTGTAGATGCCGAAGCTGGACGGGCTGTCCGGCACATTGCCGGCGCGGCTGATGGTGAAGGCCACATCTTCCGCCGTGAAGGGCGAACCGTCGTGGAACTTCACGCCCTGACGCAGCTTGAATTCCCAGGTGGTGTCGTTGATCGGCTTCCAGGACAGCGCCAGCCCCGGCTTCAGCTGCTGGGTCTCGTCCTGCTCGATCAGCGCGCCGAAAATATGCGTCGCGAGCGCGTTGTTCGGCGACAGATTGTGATAGTGCGGATCGATCGATGTCGGTTCCGTGGAAAGAGCGATCTTAAGCTCGGCCGCCGACGCCGCGACCGGCGCGACCAGGACCGATAGCGCCGTAAACATGCCGGCGACTGTGTACATTAAAGGTCGCATTAAGGACCCTCCTGATTGTTCTGAACCCTGACTAGCCTCCAATGTCCGCCACGCACAATTCCGTCAGTTGCAATCGCCATTAGTGACACAGCTATCGGAATGCGATAAAATCGTAACGAACGACGGTGATCGTGTGACAAGCCTACAGCTTTGTCAACGCGCCTGCCAGCCTGCCACGAAAGACCTCCGTTCGAAAGGCAAACCCGATGCGCGAGACCTCAACGCAAGCGCCTGTATTTGCTGCCGAAACGCAACAGCAGGAAGACGAGCGCACCGACCCGCTGTTCGTGAATTCGCTGGGCAAGGGGCTGGCCGTGCTGCAGGCCTTCGGCAGCGACTGGGACGCGCTGGGATTGCGGGAAATCGCCCAGCGTACCGGCCTCAACACCAGCGCCGCCCAGCGCTTCACCCACACGCTGACCCAGCTTGGCTATCTGAAGAAGGACGAAAAGACGCGGCGCTACCGCCTGGGCCCACGCATGCTGAACTTCGCCTATTCCTATCTGCGCGCGAACCCGCTCTACGATGTCGCCATCCCCATCGTCATCTCGGTGCGCGACGAATGGCAGGAAACGGTGAACGTGTCGGTCATGGACGATACCGATGCGGTGGTGGCGATCCGCATGCCAAGCCAGCGGCGGATCAACTCCAACACCGCCATCGGCCGCCGCATGCCGGCCTTCTGCGTTTCCACCGGCCGCGCCATGCTGGCCTGGCTGCCGCCGGAGGAGCGCACCGCGATCCTCGACCGCACCGATTTCGTGAAGCTGACCTCGCACACCATAACCGACCGCGCGGCGCTGGAGGCGGAGCTTGACCGCATCCGGCAGGACGGGTTCGCCGGGGTGGAGGAAGAGGCCGACCTTGGCGAGCTGGCCGTTGCCGCACCGATTCTCGATGGCGACCGCAAGCCCATCGCCGCACTGGGCATCACCACCTCGACCGCCTATTGGACGATGCATGACGCGCGCGAGAAGCTGTCGCCCATCGTGCAGCAGGCGGCCACCGCGATCAGCCGCTCGCTGCAGGGCTGGCACGGCTTCTGAGGGAACGGCAAGGACCGTGCAGTCCTGTCATTCGCGCAAGACTATGGCAGAGTGGATGAAACGCGCCTAACGTGGCGCATCCCTCTCGCAAGCCAAGACGAACGGAACCCGTGAGCACCGCCGAATACAAGGTCGAGCTGACCGCGCCCGATATCAGCGCCTACCGCGCCGGAAATACCGGCATCGATTACGCAACCACCTTCGACAGTGGCAAGCCCGGCCCGCATGTGATGGTGAATGCCGTCACCCACGGCAACGAGCTGTGCGGCGCCATCGCCCTGGATTACCTGTTTCGCAACGACATCCGCCCGCAGACAGGCAAGCTGACCTTCAGCTTCGCCAATGTGGAGGCCTATCTCAGCTTCGATCCCGCCAACCCCACCGCCTCGCGCTTCGTCGAGGAGGATTTCAACCGGATCTGGTCGGAAGAGGTGCTGGACGGGCCGCGCGACAGTGTGGAACTGCGCCGCGCCCGGCAGATGCGCCCGCTGATCGACAGCGTGGACTATCTGCTGGACATCCATTCGATGCAGCACCCGACCGCCCCGCTGATGCTGTGCGGGCCGCTGGAAAAGGGCATCACACTGGCCCGCGCGCTGAAACATCCGGAGATCGTGGTGTCCGACAAGGGCCACGCCGCGGGAAAGCGGCTGCGCGACTATCGTTTCTTCGGCGACCCGAACGATCCGCGCAACGCGCTGCTGATCGAATGCGGCCAGCATTGGGAAAAATCTAGCCAGACCGTCGCCCTGGACAATGCGCTGCGCTTCCTGGCCCATTACGGCACGATTGACCGGGAGGTGATGGACCGCCACCTCTCCACACAGGAGCTGACGCCGCAGAAGGTGATCCAGGTCACCGACCCGATCACGGTGAAAAGCGACAGTTTCCGCTTCGTCGCCGACTATAAGGGGCTGGAAGTCATCGAGAAGAAGGGCTCGCTGCTCGGCCATGACGGCGACGAGCCGGTCTATACCCCACATGACCGCTGCGTGCTGATCATGCCGTCGCGCCGGCTGACCAAGGGCCAGACCGCCGTGCGGCTGGGGCGCTTCCTTGACTGAGGACGCCCCTAAAGACGCCATAGGCGGCAAAGGTCCGGCGAAGCTCTGGCAGATCGCACTGGCCCTCGCCATCGGCGCCATCGGCGGCTACATCTTCCTGATGCTGCGCCTACCGCTGGCCTGGATGATGGGCGCAATGGTGTTCACCACCGCCGCAGCCATCGCCGGGATACCGATCCGCATGGCGATGAAGCTGCGCACCGCCTTTCTTGCCATCCTGGGTGTCATGCTGGGCAGCGCCTTCCGCCCGGACATCATCGACCAGCTGGGGCAGTGGATCGTCAGCGCCATCGGCATCGTCGCCTATGTCAGCCTCGCCGGCTGGCTGGTCTATCAGTATTACCGGCGCTTCAGCGGCTACGATCAGGCGACCGCCTATTTCGCCGCCTCGCCTGGCGGCCTGTCGGAAATGATCATGATGGGCACGGCGATGGGCGGCGACGAGCGCATCATCTCGCTGACGCATGGCGCGCGCATCCTGCTGGTGGTGCTGACAGTGCCGCTGTTTTTTCGCTATTTCCTAGGCTACGAGCCGCCGCCGCGCGGCGTGACCGGCATCTCGATCCTGGACATGCCGCTCTATGACCTGACGCTGCTCGGTCTGTGCGCGATCATCGGCGCCTTCCTCGCCAAGCTGGCGCGGCTGCCGGCCTCGCTGCTGGTCGGGCCGATGCTGTGCAGTGCGGCCATCCATCTGGCCGGGCTGACATCGCACGCCCCGCCCTTCGAGCTGGTGACCGTCGCACAGATCGTGATCGGCAGCGCCATCGGCTGCCGCTTCGCCGGTACGAAACTCGCCCTCGTGCGTCGCACGGTCGGCGTCACCATGATCTCGACCGGGATCCTGCTGGCGGTCACGCTGGTCTTCTCGGTCGGCCTGCATCTGCTAACCGACCTGCCGACGCTGGATATCGTGCTGGCCTTCTCGCCCGGCGGCCTTGCGGAGATGAGCCTAGTCGCACTGGCCGTCGGCGGCGACACCGCCTTCGTCTCCAGCCACCACATATTGCGCATCATCGTGGTGGTGCTGCTGGCGCCGCTGGTGTTCCGGCTGTTCGTCCGGCGCTCCGCCCTGCTCAGCCGCCCGAACGCGGCGGACGACTGAGCAGAAGCGCCGCGGCCCTCAGTACATCTTGTACTTCAGGAACTTGCCGCTCATCGTGATGGAGACCCGGTCGCCGGCGGGATCAGGCTCGCGCTTCAGATCCATCTTGAAGTCGATGGCGCTCATGATGCCGTCGCCGAACTCCTCCTCGATCAGCGCCTTGAAGGTGCTGCCATAGACATTGACCAACTCGTAGAAGCGGTAGATCAGCGGATCGGTCGGCACCGCCGTCGGCAGCGAGCCGCGATAGGGCACCTGCTGCAGCAGCTTCACCTCGAAATCGTCCAGCCCCAGAAAGGTGCCGATGGCCTTGGCAGCTGGTTCCGGCAGCGGCATCTGCCCCATCAGCGCGGCAGTCGCATATTCCTTCGACAGCCCTTCCGCCTTGGCGGTGATGTCCTTCCACTTCAGGCCCTTGGCAATCTTGATGTCGCGGATCTTCGCAGTCAGCTCTTCACGAGTCATCGTTCTGTTTTCCCTGATCTTCTTGATTTGCGGTAACGCTCAGCGGCCAGCGGACTTGACCTCCAGCGGGGCTTCCCCGGCGGAAATCGGGCGCGCCGGCGGCTGGCCGACGCCGGGTTTGGTGATCGGCGGGTGTTTCGGGTCATAGCCGGGTGCCGACAGCTCCGCCTTGAAGCTGTTGGCGCGATTCACCAGGAACTCCAGCAGGTGGTTGCGCATCGGGTAATAGTGCGGATGCCGGTGCATGTCCTGGCGGGTGCGGCCCTTGGGCAGCGTGTTCTCCACGATCTCGCAGACCCGCGCCTGCGGGCCGTTGCTCATCAGCACGATCTTGTCGGCCAGCAGGATAGCCTCGTCGATATCGTGGGTGATCATGAAGCTGGTCTGCTGCGTGGCGCCGCAGATCGCCACCAGCTCGTCCTGGAGCGAGCCGCGCGTCAGCGCGTCCAGCGCGCTGAACGGCTCGTCCATCAGCAATATGTCCGGCTTGATGGCCAGCGCCCGGGCGATACCGACGCGCTGCTTCATGCCGCCAGACAGCTGCGAGGGCTTCTTCAGCTCGCTGCCGGTCAGATGCACCAGGTCGATATATTTCTGGCAGTGCGCGCGCACCTTCGCCTTGTCCCAGCCGGGATAGCGGGACCGCACGGCGAAGGCGATATTGCCCATTACGCTGAGCCACGGCAGCAGCGCGTGATGCTGGAAGATGACGGCCCGGTCGAGGCTGGGGCCGGTGATTTCCTTGCCGCCGACGATGATGCCGCCGCCGCTTGAGTCGTCCAGCCCCGCCAGAATGTTCAGCAAGGTGGTCTTGCCGCAGCCGGAATGGCCGATCAGGCAGACGAACTCGCCCTTCTCGATGCCGAACCAGATATCGTCGAACACGGTGACGGAGTCGCCGCCGCGCGGCGGCGGGAAGGTCTTGCGCAGACCCTCGATGCGGATATGGGCCATGCTGCCGCCCCTCTATTCCTGATAGGCGACAAGGCGGGCGAACCAGCCGAGCACCTGGTCCAGCACCATGCCGATCACGCCGATGGCCAGGATGGCGATGATCACGTTGGTGATGGAAAGATTGTTCCACTCGTTCCAGACGAAGTAGCCAATACCGGTGCCGCCCACGAGCATCTCCGCCGCCACGATGACCAGCCAGGCGATGCCGATGGAAATGCGCACGCCGGTCATGATGGTGGGCGCCGCGGCGGGCAGGATAACGGATATCGCCGTCCGCAGCTGGCCGACCTCCAGCGTGCGCGCGACGTTCAGCCATTCCCGCCGGACCGACGCCACGCCGAAGGCGGTGTTCAGCAGCATCGGCCAGACCGAGCAGATGAAGATGACGAAGATCGCCGACAGGTTGCTGTCCTTGATCGTGTAAAGGGCCAGCGGCATCCAGGCGAGTGGCGAGATCGGCTTCAGCACCTGGATGTACGGGTCCAGCGCCTTATAGACCAGCGGCGACATGCCGATCAGGAAGCCCAGCGGAATGGCGAGGATGACCGCCAGCCCGAACCCCAGCAGCACGCGCAGGATGGAAAAACCGAGCTGGATGCCGATGCCCTTATCGTTCGGCCCGTTGTCGTAGAACGGGTCGGTGACGTGCTGCCACAGCTTCAGGCCGATCTCCCCCGGCCCCGGCATGGCGGAGGCGCCGGTCACCGCCGTCGCCCCCATCAGCTTGGCATATTCCGGGTCGAGGTCCGCCGCCTTGCCGCCGCCGCTCACCGCCGCTTCCCAGGCGGCGATGAACAGGACGAACAGCAGGACCGAGAGCAACGCCGCCCGCAATCCCAGGGAGAGCTGCATGCGCTAGACCCTCTTGATCGCGAAGCTGGAGATATACTCCTCCGGCTTGGCCGGATCGAAAGCCTTGCCCATGACCGAGAAGCTCTTGGTGGTGGCCGTCGGCGGCGTCAGCCCTACCTCTGCCATCAGCTTGGCGGCATCGGTGGCGAGGAACACCTCCTTGGCGACGCCGGCATAGTCGATCTCGCCGGTGATCTGTCCCCAGCGCTTCATCTGGGTCAGAATCCAGACGGCGAAGCTCTCCCACGGGAACGGGGCGAAGTCGATGCGGTCGGGCACCTTCTGCACCTTGCCGAGGCCGTCCGCGAAGGTGCCGGTCAGCACCTGCTCTACCACCGTTACCGGCTGGTTCAGGTAATTGGCCGGCGCGATCGCCTCGGCGATCTGCTTGCGGTTCTCCGGCTTGGTCGCGAAGGCCGTGGCGTCGATGATGCCCTTCAGCAGCGCGCGGTAGGTGTTCGGCATGGTGGTGACGAATTCCTTGCTGGCGGCAAAGGCGCAGCACGGGTGGCCGTCCCAGATTTCCTTGGAGAGGATATGGATGAAGCCAACACCGTCATAGACCGCGCGCTGGTTCACCGGGTCGGGCGCCAGGAAGCCATCGAGGTTTTCGGCCCGCAGATTGGCCACCATCTCGGGCGGCGGCACGGCGCGGATCTGCACGTCCTTGTCGGGGTCCACTCCATGCTCCGCCAGGTAATAACGCAGCAGGTAATTGTGCATCGAATAGTCGAAGGGCACGGCGAACTTGAAGCCCTTCCAGCTCTTCGGATCGCGCTTGTCCTTATGCTTCATCGCCAGGGTGATCGCCTGGCCGTTGATGTTCTCCACCGCCGGCATGGTGTAGGGGATCGGGTTGGAGCCGGCCCCCAGGCTGATCGCCAGCGGCATGGGGGAGAGCATGTGCGCGGCGTCATATTCCTTGTTCAGCGTCTTGTCGCGCACCACCGCCCAGCCGGCGGTCTTGATGACCTCGACATTCAGCCCGTGCTTGGAATAGAAGCCCATCGGATGCGCCATGATGATCGGCGTGGCGCAGGTGATCGGAATGAAGCCCACCTTCAGATCGGTCTTCTCCGGCTTGCCGGTGCCCTGCGCAAAGGCCTCGCGCGCCGCCGCCAGCGGGAAGAACTCGTTGATCGCCGCCAGCGCCGTACCGGCGCCAACCGCCTGCAGGAAGGCGCGCCTTGTCGCATCCTGCGGGAACAGCGCACGGACGATGGCCGCGTCAACCACCCGGCTGTCGCGCGCCTCCTCATCGGCGGCCAGCTTCTGCCGTTCGGCGATATCGTGATCATGCTGGCTGGCATGCTCGCCGCACGAGCAGCCCAGCCGGGCTTTCGGATCGAAGGGATCTTGGAACATGCCGCCTCCACTGTTTCTTGTTGCAACGCAACACAGCTATAGGCAAGGCGCATGCCAGAGAAAAAATCGCGCTATCTCAACGGAATAGATTCTTTATATTGGAATATGCTAAGCAACTGCCTGCTAAATTAGCTGCAGGTGCAAAAAATGCATGCACTTGCGAAGATCACACGCATTTCGCGGTCAGGCCGCCATCGACCACCAGTTCCGTAGCGGTGATGTAGCGCGCCTCGTCGGAGGCGAGGAACAGCGCCGCATGCGCCACGTCCCAGGCGTCACCCATGCGGCCCATCGGGCATTGCGCGTCGCGCGCACGGATCATCGCCTCCACATCGCCCGGCTTGCCATAGGCGCCGGTCAGCCCCTCGCGCACCATCGGCGTGTTCATCAGGCCCGGCAGGATGGTGTTGGCGCGGATGCCCTTCGCCGCATATTGCAGCGCCACCGAGCGGGTGAAGGGCACGATGGCGCCCTTGGTCGTGGAATAGACGATATAGGGCACGCCCAGCCAGCGATTGCCGGCAATCGAGCCGATATTGACGATGGCGCCGCCGCCCTGGCGCTCCATCACCGGCAGCACATGCCGGCAGGTCAGGTACAGGGAGGTCAGGTTCACCTGCAGCACCTTGTCCCATTCCGCCTCGTCCAGCTCCACCGGGCCGCCCAGCCCCATGATGCCGACATTGTTGTGCAGGATATCGATACGCCCGAACCGGTCGAGGCAGGCTTCCACCATCGCCCTCACCTGCGCGCTGTCGGTCACGTCGCAGGTATGGGCGGCAATGGTGCCACCCTCGGCCGCGACGATGGCGCGGGTTTCCTCGACTGCCTGGCTGTTGCGGTCGATGGCGAAGATCTGCGCGCCCTCCCGCGCGAACAGCGCCGCGACCGCCTTGCCATTGCCCCAGCCCGGCCCGACGGAGCCAGCCCCGGTGACGATGGCCACCTTGTCCTTCAGCCTGCCGGCCATGGTTTTCTCCCTGTTGGTGACTTTTATTATGGTCTGTCATGCCCGGACTTGATCCGGGCATCCAGGGGCGGTGCCCAGCCCTTAACCCCGGTGCTTGTGGCCCTGGATTGCCGGGTCAAGCCCGGCAATGACAAAGCGATAACTCCCTCCGCCTACACCCCTTCCTTCTCCAGCAGGGCGCGCAGCTCGGTCTTCAGGATCTTGCCGTAATTGTTCTTCGGCAACGCCGCGATGAAGCGGTAGCGCTTCGGCCGCTTGAAGCGGGCGATATTGTCCAAGCATAGCGCGTCCAGCTCCGCCTCCGGCACGCGTCCCCCTTCCCGCGCTACCACGAAGGCCACCACTTCCTCGCCCCAGTCGGCATGCGGCGATCCCACCACCGAGACCTCGGCCACCTGCGGGTGGGTCAGCAGCACCTCCTCCACCTCGCGCGGATAGATGTTGGAGCCGCCGGAAATAATGACGTCCTTGGAGCGGTCATGCAGGCTGAGATAGCCATCCTCGTCGAACGAGCCCATGTCGCCGGTATGCAGCCAGCCGCCGGCCAGCGTCTTGGCTGTCGCCTCGGGATTATTCCAGTAGCCCAGCATGACCGAATCGCCGCGGCAGATGATCTCCCCCACCTCGCCCGGCGGCAGCGTATTGTCGTCGGCATCGACCACGCGTACCTCGACCACGCTCTGCGCCTGCCCGGCCGACGCGATGCGCTGCTCCCAGCGCGGATGATCGCGCATCGCATACTGCGCCTTGGTCATGCCGGTGATGGTCATCGGGCTCTCGCCCTGGCCATAGAGCTGGGCGAGCTTGTTCCCCAGCACATCAAGCGCCTGCTTCACATCGGCCACATACATCGGCGCGCCGCCATAGACGATGGTCTTCAGGTTGCGCAGGTCCGCGCCGCCAATGCCCGGATGATTGACCAGCCGCTTCACCATGGTCGGCGCGGCAAACAGCGTCAGCCCCCGGTGATGCGGGATGAGGTCCGCCATCTCTGCCGGGTCGAAGCCACCGGAGTCCGGGATCACCTGCGTCGCCCCCATCATCATGTGCGGCAGCATGTAGAGGCCGGAGCCGTGCGACAGCGGTGCCGCGTGCAGAATGGAGTCGCCGGGCGCGATGGCGTCGATATCGACGAAATAGCTGAGGCTCATGGCGCGCAGATTGCGGTGGCTCAGCATCGCGCCCTTGGGCCGGCCAGTGGTGCCGCTGGTGTAGAACAGCCAGGCGAGATCGTCGTCGCCCGCCGCCGCCATCGGTACCGGGTCGGCCTGTAGCATCCACCGATGCTCTGCCGTACCGGTGCAGATAATGCGCTCCAGCGCCGGCAACTCGTCCGCCAGCCCGGCGATCACCGGTTCCAGGTCGGATGTCACGAAACACAGCCGCGCACCGCTATGCTCAAGGATGTACTGGAACTCGCGCGCATGCAGCTTGCCGTTGATCGGCACGGCGGCGAGGCCGGCATACCAGATGGCGTAGAACAGCACCACATAGTCTGGGCAGTTCTTCATCGCCAGCGCGACCCGGTCCCCCGGTTGCAGACCCATCGCCTGCAACGCGCCAGCGACGCTGGCTACCGAGCGCGCCATGTCGCGGAAGCCCAGCACCGTGCGCGGTCCCTGCGCCAGCGCTGGATGGTCGCCCAGCCGGTGAGCCGCACGCACCAGCATGCCCGCCAGATTCATGACTCCTCCCGAAATTCTTGTTCTTTTCGGGAAGTCTCGCAGAGCCCGGCGGCAGCGGCAAGCGGCTGCCTCAGTTCGGCAGCGCCTCGATGCGGCGGTCGATCTGTTCGCGCAAGGGGGAGTCCGCCGGCGCCATCTCGCGCAGCTCCGTCCACAGCCGTCGCGCGGTTGCCGTGTCGCCCTTGCGGGCGGCCTCGTTGCCCAGGAAGAACAAGGCCTGCGGGTTGGTGGCGTCCAGCGCGTTCAGCTTGCGCATCACCGCCATGAACTCCTCAGGCATCTCCGCCTCCGGCGTGCCGGGCGGGAACAGGGCCATCGCATAGCCGGTCAGCAACGGCACGCTGTCGGGGAAATGCGTCAGCGCCTCCTCATAGGCGGCGCGTGCCTTCTCCGGCTCGCCCTGAACGCCATAGGCCCGCGTCAGCCTGATCCAGCCATCCTCGTCCTTCGGCTGGTCCTTCAGCCGCTCGGCCAGCCGCTCCACCATGCCCTGCACGAAGGCCGCGCGCTCCTCCGGGCTCATCTGCTGCGCCGCCTCGACATCGGCGCGGCTGGGGCCAGCTGCCGGAGTCTCGCCGCCCCTCTGGCCGGCCATCTGGCCCATCTCCTGCCGCGCGGCCTCCCGCAGAGGCGCGAGGGCAATGCCATTCTCCGCCGCCAGCGACTCCATCCTCGCCGTCAGCATAGTCATCCAGGGGGCATCCGGCGGTGAGATCACCTGCAGCCGGGCCCAATTCTCCAGCGCGGCGCGCGGCTGGCCCGCCTGTTCCGCCGCCAGCCCCAGATAATAGAGCGAGCGCGGATCGCCGGGGCTGGAAGCCAGCACATGCTCGAACACGGTGCGCGCCTCGACCGGGACGATGCCCTGCTGCGCCTGCACCAGCATCTCGGCATAGAGGCCGAAACTCTCCGGATCGGCCTCCAGATGGGCAGCACGGCGATAGGCTTCGGCACTTTCCTCGAAGCGTTCCATCTGCCGCAGCGCGTTGCCGAGGCGCAGCCAGGAGGGCCGGTCGGCCGGATTCTCCTCAAGCCTGGCGCGCAGGGCTTGCACCTCGCCGGTCAGCGCGGCACTGCTCTGCGCCACCGCCTGGATTTCCGCCTGCCGGCTGGCCAGCGGCATGTCCGGCGCGCCGGGACTGCCCAGCGTCAGATAGATCAGGATGGCCCCCAGCGGCACGATGCCAGCGGCAAGCGCCAGCGCGAAAGCGCGGTAATGCGGCGGCACGGCGCCCGGCCCCACAGGCCCCTGCTGCCGGTCCTCGGCCAGCATGCGGCGCTGGATCTCGACCCGCGCGGCGGCAGCCTGGTCCTCGCTGAGTACGCCAGAGGCCAGATCGCGCTCGATCTCCTTCAGCTGTGCCCGATAGACGGTCAGCCCGTAATCGCGCCGGTCTGCGGCGCGGCCTGTTTCGCGCAGCAGCGGCCAGGCCAGCGCGGCAATGGTCGCGGCCGTCAGCAGGCCGATGGCAATCCAGATGATCATTTAGACTCGTCCTCGGCCATCAGCGCGTCGAGCCGCTTGCGCTCATCGGGGTCGAGCGGCACGGCCCCTGCCGGCACTGCATCCGCCGCCTTGCGGCTGCCGCGCAGGTAGAACAACACGCCGATGGCGCCCAGCAGCAGGATACCCGCCGGCCCGTACCAGAGAATCCAGGTGGACGGCTTCACCGGCGGCTTCAGCAGCACGAAATCGCCATAGCGCTGCACGACGAATTCGCGGACATCATCGTTGCTGTCGCCCTGCTTCAGCCGCTCACGCACCAGCAGACGCAGATCGCGCGCCAGCTCGGCATTCGATTCGTCGATGGATTCGTTCTGGCAGACCAGGCAGCGCAGCTCCTTGCCGATCTCGCGTGCCCGCGATTCCAGCGCCGGGTCAGCCAGCATCTCGTCCGGCTTCACCGCCTGCGCCGAGACCGGCAGCAGCAGGACGAAGAGCAGCGCCAGGACCAGCCGCCTCATCGCGCGACTTCCCGCAGCAGCGGCCGGATCGTCTGCTCGATATCCTTTGCCGTCAGCACGCCGACATGGCGGTAGCGGATATGGCCATCCCGATCCACGACATAGGTTTCCGGCACGCCATAAACGCCCCAGTCGATCGACACCCGGCCATCGGCGTCGGCACCGATCCTTGTATAGGGATTACCCAGCTCTTTCAGGAATCGCGCCACCGCCTGCGGCTTGTCCTTCTGGTTGATCCCGAAGATCGTCACCCCCTCGCGGGCCAGGCTGGTCAGCAGCGGATGTTCGATCCGGCAGGGCGCGCACCAGGAGGCGAAGACATTGACCAGCGCCACCTGCCCCTTCAGGTCGGCGGCGGACAGGCCCGGCACGCCCTCGATGGCCGGCGGCAGCGCGAAGGCCGGGACCGGCTTGTCGATCATTGCCGAGGGCAGGGTCTGCGGATCGCGCGTCAGGCCGACCGCGAAATAGCCGGCCACGGCAACGAACAGCAGAACCGGCAGCAGATAGAGCAGACGACGCATGAAAGCCCTTTACTCCGCCGGGACCGGCAGGGCGGCATCGCGGGACTGCCGCGCCGGGGCGCCGATGCGCAGCCGCCGGTCGGCCAGCGAGACCAGCCCGCCCGCCGCCATGATGACGGCACCGAACCAGATCCAGGGGACCAGCGGATTGTGATAGAGCCGGACGGTCCACAGTCCACCCTCATTGCTCTCGCCGATCACCACATAGAGGTCGGAGAGGCCGTTGGAGCGGATCGCCGCCTCGGTCGTCGGCATGCGGGTCACCGGATAGACACGGCGCTCGGGCGTCAGTTCGGCAATGAAATCGCCGTCCCGCCGGACGGTAAACACGCCCTGCTCGGCCATGTAGTTCGGCCCCTGCACCCGGCGCACCGCATCGAACTTCAGGTCATAGCCGGCAATCGACAGCGTCTCGCCGGGGCGCGAAGCGCTGACCGATTCCGTCTTCCACAGGATATCGCCGGTGATGCCATAGATCACGACGGCCATCCCGGCATGGGCGATCCACATCCCATAGGCAGACCGCGGCAGGCCACCGGCCCGGCGCAGGGCGTCGCCCAGCGGCACGCGGAACAGCTTCACCCGCTCCGCCCAGTCGGTCAGCACGCCCATCAGCAGCCAGGTGGCAAGCGCGAAGCCAAAGGCCGACAGCACCGGCGCACGCGTCGCGAAATAGAACACCGCCAGCGCCACGATGACGGACACGCCGATGGCGACCCGCAGCCGGCCCAACACGCCGGCCAGATCAGCACGCTTCCAGGCCAGCATCGGCCCGGCCGCCATCAGCAGCACCAGCGGCACCATCAGCGGAATGAAGGTGGCGTTGAAGAAAGGCGGGCCGACCGAAACACGCTCCCCGGTCATCGCATCCAGCAGCAGCGGATAGAGCGTGCCGAGCAGCACCGTCGCCGTCGCCGTCGCCAGCAGCAGATTGTTCAGCACGAGGCCGCCCTCGCGGCTGACCGGCTGAAACAGGCCGCCCGGCTGCAGGGAAGGCGCGCGCAGGGCGTAGAGCACCAGCGAGCCGCCGACGGCGAGGACCAGCAGCACCAGGATGAAGGCGCCGCGGTCGGGATCGACGGCGAAGGCATGCACCGAGGTGAGGATACCCGAACGCACCAGGAAAGTGCCCATCAGGCTGAGCCCGAAGGTGATAATCGCCAGCAGGATGGTCCAGCTTTTCAGCGCGTCGCGCTTTTCCACCACGATGGCGGAGTGCAGCAGCGCCGTGCCGGCCAGCCAGGGCAGGAAGGAGGCGTTCTCCACCGGGTCCCAGAACCACCAGCCACCCCAGCCCAGCTCGTAATAGGCCCACCAGCTGCCCAGCGCGATGCCCAGCGTCAGCGCGATCCAGGCGGCCAGCGTCCAGGGCCGGACCCAGCGCGCCCAGGCGGGATCGACGCGGCCCTCGATCAGCGCCGCCACGGCGAAGGAGAAGGCGACCGAGAAGCCGACATAGCCGAGATAGAGGAAGGGCGGATGGAAGGCGAGGCCGGGGTCCTGCAGCAGCGGATTCAGGTCGTTGCCGTCCAGCGGCGGCGGAAACACGCGCTCGAACGGGTTGGACGTCAGCAGGATGAACAGCAGGAAGCCGACGCCGATCATGCCCTGTACCGACAGCACGCGGGCCTTCAGGCTGGGCGGCAAATTGCGTCCGAATACGCCGACCATCGCCCCGAACAGCGCCAGGATCAGCGACCAAAGCAGCATGGAGCCCTCGTGATTGCCCCACACGCCGGTGATCTTGTAGAGCATCGGCTTGGCCGAATGCGAATTCTGCATCACGTTCGAGACCGAGAAGTCGGACGTGACGAAGGCCCAGATCAGCGCCAGGAAAGACGCCAGCACCAGCGCGAACTGCGCCCCGGCCGCCGCCGGGCCGGTCGCCATCAGTGCCGCCGATCCGCGTGCGGCGCCCAGCATCGGCACCAGCGACTGCACCGCCGAGACGAGCAGCGCCAGCACCAGGGCGTAATGGCCTATCTCAGCAATCATCGACGGATACTCATTTCCGGACGCTCTGCGACGCGTCCTCGCGCCAGTGCTCAGCCCGCTTCAGCGCCTCGGCGACCTCAGGCGGCATGTAAGTCTCGTCATGCTTCGCCAGCACCTCGCGGGCAACGAACACACCCTGCCGCAGCTCGCCCTCGGCGACCACCCCCTGACCTTCGCGGAACAGGTCGGGCAATATCCCGGTATAGGTCACCGGCAGGGAGTTCACCGTGTCAGTGACGCGGAAGGTGATGGTCATGCTCTCGGGGCGCTGCACGCTGCCCTCCTCGACCAGCCCGCCAAGACGGAACGGGCGGCCATCCTCGACCGGCTTGGCCTGAAGGTCGCTGGGGCTGAAGAAGAACACCAGATTATCCTCGAAGGCATTCAGCACCAGTGCTGTCGCCGAGGCGAGCGCCAGCATGCCGAGGCCGACGATATAGAGCCGGCGCTTCTTGCGTGTGCCGGCCTTGATGCGGCCCTTGCTGGAGGGGGCGTTACTCATCGGCGGCCTCCAGCCGGCGCAGTTCGGCCTCGCGCCGGCGCAAGCCGATCAGCGTTGCCGCCAGCAGCACGACCAGCACGGTGGCCGCCACCGCATAGGACGACCAGATATAGACGCCATGGCCGCCCATCGCGAAATAGCTGGAAAGATCGTTCAAATCGACACCCGATCCTCTGGCATGACACTTCGTTTACTAAGAATAGGGGTTCCGGCCGGCGATGCCAGAGGCGAACTACGCGGATTGCTGCGGCATCTCGTCTCCGTTCGTACGCCTTACGATCCCCACTCCTCCATCTGTCGCTGGCGCAAAACCAAAATACGCCGCTCCAGCAGCCGGCTGCGCACGCGCAGCAGCAACAGCACGAGATAGAGCAGCAGGAAGGCCAACCCCATCAGCAGCAGCGGCGTCAGCATATCCGGATGGATCGCCGGCGCATCCAGCCGCGACACGCTGGCCGGCTGGTGCAGCGTATTCCACCAATCGACCGAGAATTTGATGATCGGGATGTTGATCCAGCCGACCAGCGCCAGCACCGCGCCCGCCCGCGCGCCGCGCTGCGGATCGTCGAAGGCATTCACCAGCGCGATATAGCCGAGATACAGGAAGAACAGCACCAGCACGGAGGTCAGCCGGGCATCCCACACCCACCAGGTGCCCCACATGGGCTGGCCCCACAGCGCGCCGGTCGCCAGCGCGATGGCGGTGAAGCAGGCGCCGATGGGCGCACTTTCCTGGGCAATCAGGTCGGCCAGCGGATGCCGCCAGATCAGCGCCATGGCGCTGGCGATGGCCATCGAGCTGTAGCAGCCCATCGCCATCCAGGCCGAGGGCACATGCACATACATGATGCGCACTGTCTCGCCCTGCTGGTAGTCCGGCGGCGAATCGAGCAGGCCAAGATAGAGGCCCGTCCCCATCAGCAGGATGGTCGCCAGCGACAGCCAGGGCAGGATGAGCGCGCTGAGCCGCGAGAAGCGGGCCGGGTTCGCCAGATAATGCAGTTTCGACATCTCTATTCCACCGCATGACGCAGGGCGGCCGACGCCGCCCAGGGACAGAGCGGCAGCGCCGCCAGAAACAGCGCCGCCAGCAACATCAGATGGGGCGCGGTGGGATAGCCGCCAACCGCCGCATCGACCGCCGCCACGCCGAAGATCAGCACCGGCACCGTCAGCGGCAGGACCAGCAGCGATACCAGCACGCCGGACCGCCGCGCGCCCAGCGACACCGCCGCCCCCACCGCGCCCAGCAGGCTGAGCGTCGGCGTGCCCAGCGCCATCGCCGCGACCAGCGCCGCGAACCCGGCCAGCGGCAGGTTCAGCAGGATCGCCAGCACCGGCGCCGCCAGCAGCAGCGGCAGCCCGGTGGTAAGCCAGTGCGCCAGGCATTTGGCCAGCACCAGGAAGCCCAGCGGCAGCGGCGACAGCACCAGCAGCTCCAGCGAGCCATCCTCGTAATCTGCCTGGAACAGTCGGTCGAGCGACAGCATGGCGGCCAGCAGCGCCATCACCCAGATGACACCGCCGGCGATCCGGGCCAGTACCTTGGCATCCGGCCCCACGGCAAAGGGAAACAGCACCGCCCCCAGCACGAAGAAACCGACCACCAGCAACACGTCGGAGCCCTGCCGTCCGGCCAGCCGCAGATCGCGCCCCAGTACCGCGCTGAAACCGCCCAGCCCCAGCACGCTCATGCTGCGTCCCGCCCATTGGGCGCCCTGGTTGCAGAACGGGAAGGGGCGAAGCGATCCATCGTCAGCACATCGGCACCGGGCAAATCGATCTCCGCATGGGTGGACAGCACCACCATGCCGCCCTCGGCACGATGTTCGGCGATGATCTTCTCCAGCTCCGCGATGGTGGCCACATCCAGCGCCACAGTCGGCTCGTCGAGCAGCCACAGGCCGGTTTCCGCCGCCAGCAGGCGCGACAGGGCCAGCCGGCGCTTCTGCCCGGCCGACAGCCAGCGCCCCGGCGCGCCGGCCAGATGCGCGATGCCGAACCGGCGCAGCGCGGCCTGAACCCGCTCCGCACTGTCCTCGTCATGCAGGTCGGCCCAGAAGCCGAGATTCTCAAGGACGGTCAGCGTCGGCTTCACCGCGTCCAGATGGCCGACATAGCAAAGATCGGCGCGGTGCGCGTCAGGTTCCGCCGCGACCGGCGCCCCGGCACGGATGAGCGTTCCGGCTGCCAGTGGCAGCAACCCGGCCATGATCCGCAGCAGGCTGGATTTACCGCTGCCATTCGGGCCGCGCAGCAGCAATGCCCCGCCCGCCGGCAGCGCAAAATCGACGCCGGTAAAGACAAGCCGGTCGCCCCGCTGGCAGGCAAGGCCGTTGCCGCTGAAATCGTCCATGCCTCTTTCTTAGTCGTTGATCCGGTTCCGGTCCAGCGGACACGGGGCCGCACGGGCAAACGGCAAGGGATCACTGCTGCATGCGGCCACGGATATGTATGGCAAACCATCCCAGCAGCGGCGGGAACAGTGCCACCAGCAACCCGCTGATGGCGTGGCCGTTGCGGCTGCGCAGATATTGCAGATTGAACAGCGCGATACAGCGTTCCACCCGTTCGTAATTCCCGGCATAGCGCGCCCGGCAGTCCCGCTGTCCGGCATAATAGGCCGCATCATAGACCTGTGTTGTCGGCGGCCAGGTATAGAGCCAGACGATGGCGACACCGGCGATCCAGACAGCGCTGCCCAACGCCAGCAGCCGGTTGGCGTGGCGCTGCCGCCGTTTCTGCTCCTGCTTCCTGCTGTTCGCTGCCGCTGACATGGCGTCAGCATAGCATCACTCGTAGCTGCGGGTGTCCTCGATCACCTTGCCGTCATTCGGCAGGCTGCCGGGTGCGACCAGCTCGACCGTCCCCTTCAGCTTGGTGGTGGCCTGCAGGCTCTCGGCGATGCGGGCGGCCAACGCCGCATCCTGCGTGGCGGATTCGCAGTGCAGCACCATCTCGTCGCGCCCGGCGCTGCCGCCGACCACCAGCCGGAACCGGACGATCTCAGGATGGCGTTTCGCAGCGTCGGCCACCTGTCCGGGATGCACGAACATGCCCTTCACCTTGGTGGTCTGGTCGGCCCGGCCCATCCAGCCCTTGATGCGGCGGTTGGTCCGCCCGCAGGGGCTGAGCCCCGGCAGGATGGCGGACATGTCGCCGGTACCGAAGCGGATCAGCGGATAGTCCGGCGTCAGCGTGGTGACGACCACCTCCCCCACCTCGCCATCGGGCACCGGATCGCCGGTGCCGGGGCGCACGATCTCCACGATCACGCCCTCATCCAGGATCATCCCCTCCTGCGCCGGCGATTCATAGGCGATCAGCCCCAGATCGGCGGTCGCATAGCATTGCAGCACCTTGCAGCCATGGCCCGACAGCTCCGCACGCAGCGAGGGCGGCAGCGCCTCGCCCGAGACCAGCGCCTTCTTCAGGCAGGAAATATCGGCCCCCGTCTCCGCTGCCTTCTCGAACAGGATCTTCAGGAAGGAGGGTGTGCCGGCATAGCCGGACGGGCGGATATCTTCTATCGCGCGCAGCTGCAACTCGGTCTGGCCGGTGCCCGCCGGCACCACGGCGCAGCCCAGCGCGTGGGCCGCCGTCTCCAGCATCGATCCTGCCGGTGTCAGATGGTAGGAGAAGCTGTTGTGCAGGATATCGCAGGGCCGGAACCCGGCGGCATAGAGCGCGCGGGCGAAGCGCCAATAGTCCCGCCCCTGCCCTTCCGGATCATAGATCGGCCCCGGCGACATGAAGATGCGCGCCAGCGCGCTGGGCCGCTTGGCGTTCAGCCCGCCGAAGGGCGGGGCCTCCCGCTGCAGGGCGATCAGATCACCCTTGCGGGTGACCGGCAGCGCCGCCAGCGCCTCCCGGCTGGTCACCCCGGCCGGATCGACCCTGGCCAGCAGCTTGCCGAAATAATCGGTATTGCCCTTCGCATGCGCGACAATCGCCGGCAGGCGGTCCAGCAGCTGCGCCTCGCGCAGGGCCGGATCGCGGGTCTCCAGAATATCGAAATACGCCACTATCTCGCCTTTCCCAGCCATTCTAGCCGAGCCAGCGCTTGCGCCGGCGATACTGCTTCACGTCGCGGAAGCTCTTGCGGCCGGCACCTGACAGGCCGAGGTAGAATTCCTTCACATCCTCATTGTTGCGCAGGGCATCGGCAGCGCCATCCAGCACGATCCGGCCATTTTCCAGGATGTAGCCAAAATGGGCGTAGCGCAGCGCCACATTGGTGTTCTGCTCGGCCAGCAGGAAGGACACGCCCTCCTTCTCGTTCAGCTGCTTCACGATCTCGAAAATCTGTTCGACCAGCTGCGGCGCAAGGCCCATGGACGGCTCATCGAGCAGGATGATCTTCGGCCGGCTCATCAGCGCGCGGCCGATGGCGCACATCTGCTGCTCGCCGCCCGACGTATAGCCGGCCAGGCTGGTCCGCCGTTCCTTCAGGCGCGGGAAATAGTGATAGACCAGCTCCAGATCATCGGCGATGGCCTGCTGGCCCTCCTTACGGGTATAGGCGCCGGTCAGCAGATTCTCCTCGACCGTCAGATGCTCGAAACAGTGGCGGCCTTCCATCACCTGGATAACGCCCATGCGCACCAGCGCATCCGGCGTTAGCCCGTCAATGCGCGTACCGTCGAAATAGACGGAACCCTTGGTGACCTCGCCGCGCTCCGCGCGCAGCAGGTTGGAAATCGATTTCAGCGTGGTGCTCTTGCCCGCCCCGTTGGCGCCCAGCAGCGCGACGATGCCGCCCTGCGGCACTTCGAGGGAGACACCCTTCAGCACCAGGATCACATGGTCATAGATGACCTCGATATTGTTTACCGAGAGCAGCGCCCCGGCCGGTTCTGTGGCGGCGTCCAGTCTTTCTGCGGTTGCGCTGGTCATGGCGTCTTCCGTCATCCTCGGGAAAGAAAAGGGGGACCGCCCGCGACGGACGGTCCCCAATAGCCGATTACATCTTGCAGTCGCGCGGGGTGATGTTCTTTTCCTTCGCGTACTGCATGGCCGACGCCTCGTACATCTTGGTCAGCATCTCGCGGCGCGGGTTGATGAAGTCGGAGACATAGTTCCAGTTCTTGCCGTCCCACTGCTGGATGACGACGGCGCCGCCGCCCTCATGATCGTTGCAGGACAGCTTGATCGGCGACATCAGGCCGGTGAGGCCCAGCTTGTCGATCACTTCCTGGGTCATGTTCAGATTCTCGAAGCCCCACTGCACCTGCTCGCCGGTCAGCGGCTTGTTGCCGAACTTGCCCTGCGCGGTGCGGATCGCCTCCACCGAGACCGCCGCGTTCACCAGGCCGCGATTGTAGAGCACCTCGCCGAAGGTATCCTTGCCGACACCCATGTTCTTGGCGAACAGCTGATCGCGGATCTGCGCGTGGATCGGCGCCCCGGTGCCGGTGCCGGTAAACTGGGCCGACTTGTAGCCCTTGGCGGCAGCGCCAGCCGGCTTCACGTCAGCCTCAGAGCCCGACCACCAGATGCCGATGAACTTCTCCATCGGGAAGCCGACGGCGGCCGCTTCCTTGATGGCGGTCGCGTTCATCACGCCCCAGCCCCACATGATGACCCAGTCCGGCCGCAGCTGGCGGCCGATCTGCAGCCAGGTCGCCTTCTGCTCCAGGCCCGGATGGGCGACCGGGAACAGGTTCAGGCTGTAGCCTTCCTGCTTACCCAGCGCCTGCAGCGTGGCAATCGGCTCCTTGCCATAGGCGCTGTCATGATAGACCAGCGCGATCTTCTTGCCCTTCAGGCTGCCCTTCTCCTGCGCCTGGATGTACTGGATGATGGCGTCCGCCCCCGCCCAGTAGGTCGCCGGCGCGGTGAAGACATAAGGGAAGACCGAGCCGATGGTGGCGTCCGCGCGGCCATAGCCCATGGAGAAGACCGGAATCTTGTCGGCGGTCGCGCGCTCGATCAGCGCGTAGGTGATGCCCGTCGAATAGGGATTCACCAGCGAGGCGCCGGTCGCCCCCTGCTTCTTCAGGCGCTCATAGCACTCCACGCCGCGGTCGTTGTTATAGCTGGTCTCGCATTCTTCCCAGCTGATCTTCACGCCGTTCACGCCGCCATCGCGGGCGTTGATCAGCTCGAAATAATCGACGAAGCCATTGGCCAGCGGGATGCCGCTCGGCGCATAGGGACCCGTGCGATAGACCAGCAGCGGGATGAACTGCTCCGCCTTGGCCACGATCGGCGCCGCCAGCAGCGGGGCCGCAACCACCGCCGCACTGGCGGCGGTCAGAAGCAACTTCCTGATGTTCATGGTTTCACTCCCTGTTCCTTGGTTTTCTCCGTGTTGCCGGAACTCTTGCGGTTCCTTGCCCGAAGCTTTTCTGTCGCTTGCCGCCTGGTCAGTAGGGGAACGGCCAGAGCCGCATTTTCTCCTTCGCGATCTGCCAGAGCCGGGCAAGCCCGTGCGGCTCCACGATCAGGAAGAAGATGATGAGCGCCCCGAAGATCATGAATTCGAGATGCGCGATCATATCGACCGGGATCTGCCAGCCAATCAGTCCCGGCACGTTGTTCAGCAGGATCGGCAGCAGCACGATGAAGGCCGCGCCGAGGAACGATCCCAGGATGCTGCCCAGCCCGCCGATGATGATCATGAACAGCACCTGGAAGGAGCGGTTGATGTCGAAGGCCAGCGCCTCCACCGACCCGGTATAGATGAAGGCCCACATCGCCCCGGCGATGCCGATGAAGAAGGAGGAGATGGCGAAGGCCGACAGCTTGGCCAGCAGCGGCCGGATGCCGATGATCTCGGCGGCGATGTCCATGTCGCGGATCGCCATCCAGGACCGGCCGATCTTGCACCGCGTCAGGTTCTTCGCGATCAGCGCCATCACAGCCACGAAGCCCAGCAGGAACAGGTATTTCGCGACCGGCGAGGCGGAGGCCCCGGTGACATAGAAATCGCCGAACAGCGCGCGCGGCGGCGCCGAGATGACGCCGGACGGGCTGTAATTGTTGAACCAGCCGAACTTGTTAAACATCCAGATCAGGAAGAACTGCGCCGCCAGCGTCGCCACCGCCAGGTAGAACCCCTTGATACGCAAGGACGGCAGGCCGAACAGCACGCCAACCGCCGCCGCCACCGCGCCTGAGAGCAGGAAGACAATCAGGATGTTCATCTCCGGGAAGGCGGTGGACAGCTTGTAGGCGGCAAAGGCGCCACAGGCCATGAAGCCGCCGGTGCCGAGGCTGAGCTGCCCGGCATAGCCGGTCAGGATGTTCAGCCCGATGGCCGCCAGCGAGAACACCAGGAACGGCACCAGGATCGACAGCAGCCAGTATTCATTGGCCACCACCGGGATGACGAAGAAGGCGACGAACAGCGTCGCCAGCATGCCCCAGCGGTCCAGCCGAATCGGGAAGATCGACTGGTCGGCGGCATAGGAAGTCTTGAATTGTCCGGCCTCGCGGTAAATCACGGCGTCACACCCTCTCGATGATCTTTTCGCCGAACAGGCCCTGCGGCCGGAACAGCAGCACCAGCATGGCCAGCATGTAGGCGAACCAGTCCTCAATGGCGCCGGCCAGGAACGGGCCGATGAACACTTCCGCCAGCTTCTCGCCCGCCCCGATGATCAGGCCGCCGATGATGGCCCCGGGGATCGAGGTGAAGCCGCCCAGGATCAGCACCGGCAGCGCCTTCAGCGCGATCAGCGCCAGCGAGAACTGCACCCCCAGCTTGGAGCCCCACATGATGCCGGCGACCAGCGCCACCAGCCCGGCCACCGACCAGACAATGACCCAGATGACGCGCAGCGGAATGCCGACCGACATGGCGGCCTGGTGATCGTCGGCGACGGCGCGCAGCGCGCGGCCAATGCGGGTCTTCTGGAAGAACACCGCGAGCACCGCGACCAGCGCGCCGGCCACCACGGCGGCGACCAGGTCGAAGCTGTTCACCAGGATATCGCCGAAGAACAGCGGCTGGTTGGGGATGCCGATATCCAGCGCATAGACGTCCGAACCCCACAGCGTCTGGCCGAACCCGTCGATGAAGAAGGTGATGCCGATGGTCGCCATGAACAGGATGATCGGCGGCTGGTTCACCAGCGGTCTCAGCACTGCGCGCTCGACCGCATAGGCGAGCAGGATCATGACCACGATGGCGATCACGATGGCCAGCGGCACCGGCACGCCCATGTTGATGAAGCCGACCAGCGTGAGGGCGGCGAACAGCACCATCGCGCCCTGCGCGAAGTTGAACACGCCGGATGCCTTGAAGATCAGCACGAAGCCCAGCGCCACCAGCGAATACATGACGCCGGACAGCAGCCCGCCGATCAGCACCTCGAAGAAGAACGGCCAGGAAAAGAACATGCCTTGCTACCCCTTCGCGGTCAGTGGCTGACGCCGAGATAGGCGTCGATGACGCGCTGGTTCGCGCGCACCTCGTCGGGCGTGCCGTCGGCAATCTTCACGCCGTAATCCAGCACGATCACGCGGTCGGAAATATCCATGACAACGCCCATGTCATGCTCGATCAGCACGATGGTGGTGCCGAACTCCTGGTTCACCTCCAGGATGAAGCGGCACATATCCTCCTTCTCCTCGACATTCATGCCGGCCATCGGCTCGTCGAGCAGCAGGATGTCGGGCTCCATCGCCAGCGCCCGGCCCAACTCCACACGCTTCTGCAGGCCGTAGGGCAGCCGGCCGACCGGCGTGCGGCGCACCGCCTGGATTTCCAGGAAGTCGATGATCTTCTCGACCGCCTCGCGATGCTCCAGCTCTTCCCGCTGCGCCGGCCCCCAGTAGAGCGCCTGCCAGAACAGGCCGCGCTTCATCTTCAAGAGCCGCCCGGTCATCAGATTGTCCAGCGTGCTCATGCCCTTGAACAGCGCGATGTTCTGGAAGGTGCGGGCGATGCCGTTCTTGGCCGCCGTGTTCGGGTCCATGGCGCGCAGCGTGCGGCCCTGGAACTCGATGGTACCCGACTGCGGCTTGTAGAAGCCGTTGATGACATTCAGCATCGAGGACTTGCCGGCGCCGTTCGGGCCGATGATCGCCAGTATCTCGCCCTTGCGCACTTCGAAGCTGACCTTGTTGATCGCCTTCACGCCGCCGAAGCCCAGCTCGATATCGGTCAGCCGCAGCACCGGGGCGCCGCCACGCTGGGGTGCCGGGGTCAGGGTCTGGGCCAGCGCCGAATCCGCTTCCGCCATCACTCAGCTCGCCTTCTTCATCGTTGCGGACTCTTGCGCCCCGTCCACCGTCATGATGCGCATGTCGGCCTTCACCTTGCTCTTGCGGCCATCCTCATAGGTGACTTCGGCGTCGAGATGCGCGGTATCGGCATCGGTGTAGAGCGCGTCGATCAGGTCGCCATAACGCTCCGAAATGACGCCGCGCCGCACCTTGCGGGTACGCGTCAGCTCGCCATCGTCGGCATCCAGCTCCTTGTAGAGCAGCAGGAATTTCCGGATGCGCTGGGCCTCGGGCAGGCTGGCATTCACCTGCTCCACCTCGCCGGCGATCAGGTCGTAGATCTGCTGCTGGTTCGACAGGTCGGTGTAGGAGGAAAAGGCGATGCGTTTCTTCTCGGCCCATTTCGAGACGATGGAATAGCGGATGCAGACGATGGCCGTCAGATAGTCGCGCCCCGCCCCCAGAATCACCGCCTCGGCAATGTAAGGAGAGAATTTCAGCTTGTTTTCAATATATTGCGGGGAGAAGCGCAACCCCTGCGCGGTCGTCGCGATATCCTTCAGCCGGTCGATGACGATCAGCCGCCCCTTGTCGTCGAAATAGCCGGCATCGCCGGTGTACATCCAGCCGTCGCGCATGTCGGCGCGGGTCGCCTCCTCATTATTGTAGTAGCCGAGGAACATGTTGTCGTGGCGGGTGACGATCTCCCCGACGCCGCTGGCGTCCGGGTCGGCGATGCGCACATCGGTGCCCGGGAAGGGCGGCCCGACCGTGTCACAATCGACATCCTTGCCATCCTGTAGCGTGTAGGCGCCCATCAGCTCGGTCTGGCCATAGAGCTGGCGCAGCGGCACGCCCATCGCCAGGAACAGTTTGAAGGTGTCCGGCCCCAGCGCGGACCCGCCGGTCGCGGCGGAGCGCACGCGGGAGAAGCCCAGCCGGTCACGCAGTGCGGAGAACAGCATGGCATCCGCCAGCCCCGACCGCTCGCCACGGTCCAGCGCCTCGATCCCCAGCTTAACGCCCTTGTCGAATATCCAGCGGTTCAGCGCCGAGGCATCCATGACACGGGCGCGCATGTCGGCGGCCAGCTGTTCCCAAAGGCGCGGCGCCATCAGGAAGAAGGTCGGCCCGATCTCGCGCAGATCCTGCATCATGGTGTCCTGGCTTTCCGGGTAATTCACCTTCATCCCGGCAACCAGGGAAAAGCCGATGCAGTAGATCTGCTCCATGATCCAGGGCAGTGGCAGGACAGAGACATATTCGTCCGTCCCGTCCTTCGGATCGACCGACAAATAGCGATGCACATGGCGGATCATCGGCCCCGCCTGCAGCATCGCCAGCTTCGGGTTGGAGGTGGTGCCCGAGGTCGTGCACAGGATGGCGACGTCGTCACCCTCGGTGGCATCGACCAGCGCCTTAAAGCGCGCCGGCTCCCGCGCCTCGGCCTTGCGCCCCAGTTCCTTCAGCGCCGCCAGCGACAGCACGCGCGGATCGGTGACCGTGCCCATGCCGCGGGTGTCGCAATAGATGATGTGCTGCAGCGCCGGCAGCCGCTCGCCCAGATTCAGGAACTTGTCCACCTGCTCCTGATCCTCGGCCAGCACTGCCTTCACGCCGGCATAATCGGCCAGGTAGAACACTTCCTCGTCCAGCGCGTCGCGATAGATGCCAAGGCTCATCGCCCGCACAGAATGGGCCGCCAGTTCGCCACAGACCCAGTTGGTGTCGTTGTCGCCAATCAGCGCCACCACATCGCCGCGCCCAATGCCCAGCGATTCGAGGCCCAGCGCCATCAGCTTCACGGTCTCGGCATACTCGCGCCAGGTCACTTCCCGCCAGATGCCGAAATCCTTTTCCCGCATCGCCACCGCATCCGGTCGGGTCTGGGCGTTATGAACCAGTAATTTCGGGCAGGTATCGAAACGGGCGGCATCGGGATAGGTCGCCGTCACCAGTCCCTCCTGTTTTTCCGGCGGGCGGACGGACGAATCCTGTCATCGGCAAAGCAAATACCGAGCACTGAGCTTCTCCCTGTCTTGCGCACTTTTTGCCGGTCTTGCGCCGGGCTGATTATTCAGCGCGCTTTGTTCTTGTGCTACTAGCAGTAATCCAAGCGCGGGCCAGGGTCAAGCACAGCGCATGACCACCATACCGTTAACGCATGGCGTGCATATTATTGTTATATAAGAGGCTGATCGGGCTCACGCGCCGCTTGCAGCCGCGCCTGTTTTGCTCTGTGCTTCCCGCATGAACGACCCCATCCCGATCAGTCTGCACCGCACAGAGACCGCCTTCCGGTGGCAGGGGCTGCGCCTGCCGGGCGTGCGGATCGACCCGCCGCAGCCGGCGCCGGCGGATGCGCCCAAGGACGCCCTCTGCCTCGTCTTCCTGCATGAGGCGTTGGGCTCGATCCGGCTGTGGCGCGACTTCCCGGATGACGTGGTCGCAGCGACCGGACTGCCGGCGCTGGTCTATGAACGGCAGGGCCATGGCGATGCCGACCCGATCGCTGCGCCACGCGGACTGGATTATCTGCACATCGAGGCGGAGCAGGCGCTGCCTGCCGTGCTGGAGCAAGCCGGCATCGGGCGCGCCATCCTCATCGGCCACAGCGATGGCGGCTCCATCGCGCTGCTGCACGCCGCCGCCTTCCCGGAACGCACCCTAGCCGCCGTGACGCTGGCGGCGCATGCCTTCGTCGAGGATGTGACCGTGGCCGGCGTCCACGAGGCGATGGAGGCCTGGCGCACCACAGACCTGCCCGAGAAGCTGGCGAAATATCACGGCCCCAATACCGAGGCGCTCTATCGCGCCTGGGCCGAGACCTGGACGTCTAATGAGTTCCGCCCCTGGAACATCGAGGATTGCCTGCCGCGCATCGGCTGCCCGCTGCTGGTCATCCAGGGGGCGGAGGACGAATACGCCACTGCAGCACAGGTGCACGCCATCTGCCAAGGTGCGGGCGGTCCAGCAACGCCGTTGCTGATCCCCGATTGCGCACACCAGCCCCAGCGCCAGCAGCGCGCGGCCGTGCTGGACGCGATAACGGGATTTGTCCGGGAGGTAGTTGGGTAAGACGCAGCCGAATTACAGGAAACAGAAAATCTTTTACCTTCGTCATGGTCGGACTTGATCCGACCATCCAGCGATCCGCGCGGCTTCTCTGGATCCTCGGGTCAAGCCCGAGGATGACGATAAAAGAAAGACCTTACGCTCCACTCACGCCGGTTCCGCGCCAGCCTTGCCGGGCTCGACCGCAAAGCTGGCGAGGCGCGAGACGGTGCCGTCCGGCCGCTCCACGCTGTCCACCGCCTCCAACCCGAACAGCGCCTGTTTCGGCGTAAGCTCCAGGCTGGCATAGCCGCGCTTGTCGCCGCGCCCGTAGCGGATATGCGGGTTGTCCTCACGGCCCGCCTGCATGGTCTTGGCGCTCGGCCCCTGCGAGCTAACGGAAGTGCACACCACCTCGGTCGCCAGCGTCGGCGAGGCCGGGTTCTGGAAATCCTTCTTCAGGTCGGACACCCAGAAGGCGTGCACATCGCCGCCGATCACCAGGGGGTTGGCCGGCCGGTGCGTCTCGATGGCGGACAGCAGCCGGTCGCGGCTGGCGACATAGCCGTCCCAGCCATCCAGCGCATAGGCCTTGCCCGGCCCCGGCTCTCGGTCCAGCTCCGACACCAGCGTCTGCTGTGCGACCAGCGTCCAGCGCCCCTGCGCATCCTTCAGCGCGCTATCCAGCCAGGCTTCCTGCTCGCGCCCCAGCAGGCTGCGCGATGGATCAAAGCGTTCCTCGCAATTGGCCCCGCCGGACTTGTTGATCCCGCAGGGATGCGGCGAGCGGTACTGCCGATCGTCCAGCAGCGTCATATCCAGCAGATCACCGAAGCGGTAGCGGTCATAGATGCGCAGCGAAGGCCCTTTCGGGGCCATCGAGGGCGGCACCGGCATATGCTCGTACCAGGCCTGATAGGCAGCGGCGCGGATCGCGAGGAACTGGTCCGGCTGCACCGTCTTTGGCGAATGATCGTCGGCGTAGTTGTTGGCAACCTCGTGATCGTCCCAGATCGCAAGCCAGGGGGCCGCCGCATGCGCCGCCATCAAATCCGGATCGGACTTGTAGAGCGCATAGCGGTCACGGAACTCCAACAGCTGCGTGGGAATGCCGGTGCCGTGCTGGCGGACATATTTCCGGCCCCAGGACATCTCGTAGATGTAGTCGCCCAGATGCACGACGAGGTCGAAATCCTGCGCTGCCATATGGCGGAAGGCGGTGAAATAGCCATGCTCGTATTGCTGGCAGGAGGCAAAGGCGAGGCGCAGCCTGTCCGTTGCCGCGCCCAGCGCCGGCGCGGTGCGGGTGCGGCCCACCGGGCTCTGCTGCCCACCAGCGGTGAAGCGGTAGAAATACCAGCGCCCCGGCTCCAGCCCCATCACCTCGACATGGACGGAATGACCCCAATCGTCGGTAGCCAGCGCGGTGCCTTTGGCGGCGAGGCGCTGGAAGCCCTCGTCATGCGCCAGCTCCCAGGCGACCTCCACCGGCCCTTCCAGTGCCGGCGGCGGTGCGGCGAACAGGCTGCCACCCGCCTCCTCCGCCTTCGGCGCGAGGCGGGTCCACAGCACCACGCTGGCGGGGCGCGGACAGCCGGAGGAGACACCGAGCGTGAAGGGATCATCCTCGAACCGCATCTCGGCGGCACGCAGGATCGCCGGGCACGCCAGCAGGGCGGCACCCGCCGCCGAGCCGATCAGCAGGGTGCGGCGGGAAACCGGCAGAAGCATAGGCATGGAAAGACCCTCAGTTCGGGGCGGAGGCAACGATCCGGCGCACGAAATCGCCGATTCCGGTCTGGCGTTCGCGCTTCAGCCGCTCGCTGCGCAGGATGGCGCGCACATCGGCGACGCTGCGCTCCAGATCCTCGTTCACGATCACATAGTCATATTCCGACCAGTGGCTGATCTCGTCCGCCGCCTTGCGCATGCGGCCGATCACCACCTCCTCGGAATCCTGCGCGCGGCTGCGCAGCCGGCGCTCCAGTTCCTCCTGCGAGGGCGGCAGGATGAAGACGCTGACCACATCCTGCGGCACCTTCTCGTTCAGCTGCTGCGTGCCCTGCCAATCGACGTCGAACAGGATGTCGTTGCCGGCGGACAGCGCCGCCTCCACCGCCGCGCGCGGCGTGCCATAGCAATTGCCGAACACGCGGGCATGCTCCAGCAGCTCGTCCGCCTTCACCATCGCGTCGAAGCGCGGCAGGTCGATGAAGTGATAGTCCCTGCCATCCACCTCGCCCGGACGCGGCGGCCGGGTCGTGACCGACACCGACATGGCGAGCCGGCCCTCATCCTGCAGCAGGCGGCGGGAGATGCTGGTCTTGCCGGCCCCGGACGGCGAGGACAGCACCAGCATCAGGCCGCGCCGCTGGATATCAGCACCCTTGCCTTCCGGACGGGCCGCCGCCTCACTCGACATTCTGCACCTGTTCCTTCAGCTGATCGATCACCGCCTTCAACTCCAGCCCGATGCGCGTCAGCTCGGCATCGCCGGACTTGGAGCACAGCGTGTTGGCCTCGCGGTTGAACTCCTGGCACAGGAAGTCGAAGCGCCGGCCGATCTGGCTGCCGGCCTGCATCAACTCCCGCGCGGCGGCGATATGGGCGGCCAGCCGGTCCAACTCTTCACGGATGTCGGCCTTGGTGGCGAGCAGCGCCGCCTCCTGCGCCAGCCGGTCCTCATTCAGCGCCGGGGAGGCTTCCAGCAGTTCCGTCACCTGCTGGCGCAGCCGCGCCTTCAGCGCCTCCGGCTGCACCGACCCCAGCGCCTGCGCCTGCGCGGTCAGCTCCTCGATACGGTCGAGATGGCCGGTCAGGATGGCGGCCAGCCTTGCCCCCTCCTCCAGCCGGGAGGCGACCATCGCCTTCACCGCCTGTTCCAGCCCGGCCAGGATATCGGCATCGCGCGCGGCGCGCGCCTCCTCGTCGGCCTCCTCCTCGCCGGCCTCGACCACGCCGCGCACGGCGAGCAAGGCCTCCAGCCGGGGCGGGGCGGCATCGACCTTGCCAGCAAGCTCCGCCTGCAAGGCCAGAACCTGATCCAGCACCGCGCGGTTGATGCGGATGCCGGCCTCGCCAGTACGCCGCTCCACCACCAGCGAGACATTCACATTGCCGCGCTTCAGCGCCTCGCCCAGCTTCTGCCGGGCCAGCGGCTCCAGGCTCTCGAAGCCCTGCGGCGCGCGGGTGCGGATATCGAGGCCGCGCCCGTTCACCGATTTCAGCTCCCAGGCCCAGCCGAACCCGTCATGCTGGCCCTCGGCGCGGGCGAACCCGGTCATGCTGGAAAGAGGTGATGCACCAGGTTTCACGGGGATTTGCCTCTGTATCTTGTAGGGTATCGGCGGGAGGCGGCACTATATCCCCGCGACACCATACCAGCAACCGGACAGGCACATGCGCGACCCGAAGCATATCCTCATCACCGGCGCCAGCAGCGGCCTCGGCGCCGAACTGGCCCGCACCTATGCTGGCCCCGGCATGACCCTGGCGCTGACCGGGCGCGACACGGCGCGGCTGGAGGCGGTGGCGGAGCAGTGCCGCGCGCAGGGTGCGACCGTTGAGACGGCGGTGCTGGACGTGACCGATGCGGCGGCGCTGGAAGGCTGGATGCTGGCGCGCGACGATGCCCAGCCCATCGACCTTGCCATCGCCAATGCCGGCATCTCGGCCGGCACCGGCGGCGATACCGAGCCGGTGGAGCAGGTGCGCCGCATCTTCGCGGTGAATGTCGATGGGGTGATGAACACGGTGCTGCCGCTGATCCCCCGGATGCAGGCGCGGCGGCGCGGGCAGATCGCGCTGATGGCCTCGCTGGCGGGCTTCCGGGGCTTCCCCGGCGCGCCGGCCTATTGCGGCAGCAAGGCCGCCGTGAAGGTCTATGGCGAGGGGCTGCGGGGCGTGCTGGCCGGCAGCGGCGTCGAGGTCTCCGTGGTTTGCCCCGGCTATGTCCGCACACCGATGACCGACCGCAACGGCTTCCCCATGCCCTTCCTGATGGACGCTGACAAGGCAGCGCGGCTGATCCGCGACCGGCTGGCCCGCAACAAGGCGCGCATCGCCTTCCCGTGGCCGATGCTGGCGGCGGTGTGGCTGCTGCAGGCGCTGCCCCCCGGTTTGATCGACCCCCTCATGCGTGTTCTGCCCTCGAAAAGCGTCGACGCCGGCTGACGCCACTGCCTAAATGGCGGGCAAAAGCCAACCCGCCGCCAGGATTTCCGCCGTGCCGATCCCCGACGATCTGACCGTCGCTGCCTATGGTTTCGCCTTCGTCCTGATCCTGGCGGCGTCGTTCCTGCGCGCCTTCACCGGCTTCGGCTTCGCGCTGCTGGCCGTCCCCGGCCTGATGCTGCTGATGCCGCCGGTCGCCGCCGTGCCGATCGCCATGCTGCTGCAGCTGGGTGCCGCCGCCGCGATGGTGCCCTCGACCCGGAAGGAGATGGACTGGCGCTCCCTGCGCCTGCTGCTGCCGGGCGGGCTGCTGCTGACACCGGTCGGCGCGCTGACACTGGCCATCGTCGATCCGACGCTGTTGAAGCTGGCGATCTGCGCCATCGTCATGGTGATCGCGCTGGCGCTGTGGCGCGGCTTCCGCCTGAAAAAGGCCCCGGGCCCCGTCGGCAGCTTCCTGGCCGGCGCCAGTGCCGGCTTCCTTGGCGGGCTGGCGGCGATCCCCGGCCCGCCGGTGATCCTGTTCTACCTGTCCGCCCCCGGCAACCACGCCTCGACGCGCGCCTCGCTGAACGGCTTCTTCCTGATCCTCAACATTCTGGCGGTGGGCACGTTGGCGCTGAAGGGCGCCTTCGACCTGCACGCCATCGTCTGGGCCGCCACCCTTGGCCCGGCCATGCTGCTGGGTTCCTGGCTGGGCAGCGCCGGCTTCCGCCGCGCCGACCCGGCGCTGTTCCGCACCGTCGCGGTCGGCCTGCTGTTCGTGACCGGTGCCGCCGGCATCGCCTCCTCCTTCTGAGTTTCCGCCATGTCCGCGCTGCTGCCCGCCTCCCTGGACCCGCTTGCCTTCGCCGCGATCTTCGCGGTGGTGGTCGTGGCCGCCGTGATCCGCGCCTTCACCGGCTTCGGCTTCGCCCTGCTGGCCATCCCGGTGCTGGTGCTGATCCTGCCGCCGGCACAGGTGATCCCCTTCATCTTCCTGCTGGAGCTGGTGATCAGCATCACGCTGCTGCCGCGCCTTTGGCACGAGGTGGATTTCCGTGGCTTGCGCTGGCTGTTGCCCGGCGCACTGCTGGCCACCCCGATTGGCGGTTATGTGCTGCTGATCGCCTCGGCAGAGGCGCTCCGCCTCGCTATCGGCCTCATCGTCGTGGCGGCGGCGCTGCTGATGGCGCGCGGACTGCGCTTCCGCACCCGGCCGGGGCCACTGGCCAGCTTCGCCACCGGCACCGTCTCCGGCACGCTGAACGGCGCCGCCGGCATCCCCGGCCCGCCGGTGGTGCTGTTCTACCTGGCGACTCCGGCCGCCGATTCGGTCAGCCGGGCGACGCTGATCGCCTACTTCACCGTGACCGACATCATGGGGATTGGCGTTGCTGCCTGGAACGGGCTGTTCACCTGGGACACGCTGCTCTGGGCGCTGTGGCTGACGCCGGCCATGCTGATCGGCTCGGTCCTCGGGCAGACGGCCTTCAGCCGCATGAACCCGAACCTGTTCCGCCGGATCGTGCTGGGCGTGCTGCTGGTGACCGGGCTGATCGGCGTCGCGAAGGCGCTGATGGACCTTCTTTAATAGGCCTGCACAAGCTCGCCATTGCGGGTGCAGTCGGCGGCGGCCAGATCGACGAAGCAGTCGGTGATCTCCTCCGGCGTGCGCAGCGTCATCGGGTCCTCGCCCGGCATTGCCTGCGCGCGCATCGCGGTGCGGATCGGCCCCGGATTGACCAGGTTCACGCGCAGCGCCGTATTCTCCATCTCATCGGCATAGGACATGACCAGCGTGTTCAGCGCCGCCTTGGTGGCGCCGTACAGGCCCCAGAAGGCCTTGCCCTTGGCAGCGCCGGAGCTGACAAAGATCGCCCGGCCCGACTCGGAGCGGCGCAGCAACGGGTCCATCGAGCGGATCAGCCGGTAATTCGCCGTCACATTCACCGTCATCACCTGGTCCCACTGGCGCTGCGCGATATGCGGCACCGGCGTCAGGTCACCCAGCAGGCCGGCATTGCCGACCAGCACATCAAGCCGGCCAAAGCGTTCGGCGAGCGCCGCCCCCAACTGGTCGATCTGGTCGAGCTGGCGCAAATCCAGCGGCACCAGCGTCGCACTACCGCCGGCGGCACGCACGGCGTCGTCGATCTCCTCCAGCGCACCCTCGGTGCGGGCGGTCAGCACCAGATGCGCGCCCTCGGCGGCATAGCGCTTGGCGATGGCGGCGCCGATGCCGCGGCTGGCGCCAGTAATCAGGGCGATACGGCCGGAAAGACGTCCGGTCTGGGTCATGATGTGCTGTCTCGTCGGATACGGAAAATCAAGCCGCCGGCTGTTCGGTCAGCAGGGAGAGTTGCGCCGGATCGCCGCCATCGTCGAAATCCGTCAGCGAGATCGGGTAGTCGCCGGTGAAGCAGGCATCGCAATATTGCGGCATGGCGTCGTTGCGCGCCGGCAGGCCCATCGCGCGATATAGCCCATCGATGGAGATGAAAGCAAGGCTGTCCACGCCGATCACCTTGGCCATGCCCTCAATGTCGTAATTGTGGGCCAGAAGCTTTTCCTTCTGCGGCGTATCGACACCGTAGAAGCAGGCGTTCGTGGTCGGCGGGCTGGCGATGCGCATATGCACCTCGGTCGCCCCGGCATTGCGCACCATCTCGACGATCTTCTTAGAGGTGGTGCCACGTACGATGGAATCGTCCACCAGCACCACGCGCTTGCCTTCGATCTGCATGCGGTTGGCGTTGTGCTTGCGCTTCACGTCATAGTGGCGGATCTGATCGGTCGGCTGGATGAAGGTACGGCCGACATAATGGTTGCGGATGATCCCCAGCTCGAAGGGCAGGCCCGATTCCGCGGCATAGCCGATAGCCGCCGGCACGCCGGAATCCGGCACCGGCACGATGACATCGGCATCGACATGGCTCTCGCGCGCCAGCTCCATGCCGATATTCTTGCGCGCCTCATAGACCGACTGGCCTTCGACATTGCTGTCGGGCCGCGCGAAGTAAATGTATTCGAACACGCAGAAGCGTTTGCGGCCAGGCGGGAACGGACGGTGGCTGGTGACCCCGTCGCCGTTCAGCACGACGATTTCGCCCGGCTCGATATCGCGCACGAATTCCGCGCCGATAATGTCGAAGGCGCAGGTCTCCGAGGCCAGGATATGGGCATCGCCCAGCTTGCCCAGCACCAGCGGCCGCACGCCGTTGGGATCGCGCACGCCGATCAGCCCGTGGCCGGTCAGCGCCACCAGCGAATAGGCCCCTTCCACCTGCCGCAGCGCATCGATCAGCCGGTCCAGCACGGTCGCCCCCTGCGAGGTGGCGATCAGGTGGATGATGACCTCGGTATCGGTGGTGGACTGGAACAGGCAGCCGCGCTTCACCAGCTGCCGGCGCAGTTTCAGCGCATTGGTCAGGTTACCGTTATGGCCGATTGCCAGGCCGCCGAACTCGAAATCAGCGAACAGCGGCTGTACGTTGCGCAGCAGCGTCTCGCCAGTGGTGGCATAGCGGTTATGGCCAATCGCGGCATGGCCTTCCAGCCGCGCCATCACATTGGGGGAGACGAAGATTTCCGAGACATGGCCGAGGCCGCGATGAGCATTGAAGCGCTTGCCATCGAAGGCGACGATGCCGCTGGCCTCCTGCCCCCGGTGCTGCAGCGCATGCAGCCCCAGCGCCGTGTGCGCGGCGGCGTCCTGCGTGCCGTAAATGCCGAAGATCGCGCATTCCTCGCGCAGGTGGTCATCATCTTCGGTTTCGGGCGTTTCGGGCAAATGGAACGGGTGGGTGGTGATCATCGTATCCTGCCTGGCCTTCGCTGTGCGCCGTCGCGGGCGCCCGGTACGGTCGAGTATCGCCATCGGACCGCTACTGCGTCTTCTGGATCAACCGATCCATCTCCTGCCGTTCGTCGGTCTTATACCCCGATGACGGGGGCTGTGCATCGTCTTTCCTCTCTCCCGGCGTGGCCGGCGGATTGACGAGCTGGTTATAAATCTCCCGGCGCATCCGCTGTTCGGTCTCGCGCCGCGTCGCTTCCGCCTTGGCGGCGGCATCCTCGCGCGCATCCGAGGGGATGAGGGTCATGATGAAGCCGGCCCCGCGCTCGACCAGCGGCATCGTCTTGGCGTTGGTGATCCAGTCCGGCCGGTCCTGCTCGGCCACCGCCCAGTCCAGCACCAGGAAGGCGAGACAGACCAGAACGGCACCGCGCACCAGGCCGAACAGGAAGCCCAGCGAGCGGTCCACCGCGTTCAGCGCGCTGCCCTTCACCAGCCCGGCCAGCATATTGCTCACCACAGATAGGATGATCAGCGCGATTATAAAGAGCCCGGCCCCCGCCACGATGTCGGCGACCATGTCGATGCCGATCAGATCGCGGGCATAGGGGCGCACATGCTGGAAGCCGTAGAGCGTGGCGAAGGCGGCGCCGACCCAGGCGCCGACCGACAGCACCTCGCGCACGAAACCGCGGAAAAACGCCAGCAAGCCGGAAATCAGCAGGATCGCAAAGACCAGGATGTCGGTGGCATTGACCGGAAGATTGTCCATCGCCGTCTCCTAGCCCTGGCCGCGCGCGGCCTGACGGGGCAGGCGCCGTGCATGGCTGCCATCGTCGAACAGCAGGGTCAGATCGCCAAGACGCGACAACTCGATCATCTCGATGGCCTCGCCCCCTCTTCCATCCCCCTTGGTGCCGCGCTTGCGCCGGGCCGGCATCAGCGCCTTGGCAAAGCCCAGCTTCGCCGCTTCCTTCAGCCGCGTGTCCATCTGGCTGACCGCCCGCACCTCGCCGGACAGGCCGATCTCACCGAAAACAACAGCCTCCTTCGGCACCGGCACGCCGGTCAGCGAGGAGACCAGCGCCGCCGCGACGGCAAGGTCCATCGCCGGTTCGGCGATCTTCAGCCCGCCGGCGACATTCAGGAACACGTCCGCCCCCGCCACCTCGACGCCGCAGCGCGCCTCCAGAACCGCCATCACCATGGCGAGACGCCCGCTGTCCCAGCCGACCACGGTGCGGCGCGGCGTGGAAAAGGGCGACGGCGCGACCAGCGCCTGCACCTCGACCAGCACCGGGCGGCTGCCTTCGATGCCGGCGAAGACGGCGGCCCCCGAGACGTCCTGCTTGCGGTCGGCGAGGAACAGCTCGGACGGGTTCGACACTTCCGCCAGACCGCCATCGGTCATCTCGAACACGCCGATCTCGTCGGTGGCGCCATAGCGGTTCTTCACCGCACGCAGGATGCGGAACTGGTGGCCGCGCTCGCCCTCGAAATACAGCACCGTATCGACCATGTGCTCCAGCACCTTCGGCCCGGCGATGGCTCCTTCCTTGGTGACATGGCCGACCAGGATGAGGGTGAAGCCGCGGCGCTTGGCCAGCCGGATCAGCTCCTGCGCGGCGGCGCGCACCTGGGCGACCGTGCCGGGGGCCGATTCCAGCGAATCGACATACATGGTCTGGATCGAATCGATGACCACCACATCCGGCGCGTCCGCACCATCCAGTGAGGCCAGGATGTCGCGCATCGCCGTCGCCGAGGCCAGCATGACCGGCGCATCGCCGACATTCAGCCGCTGCGCGCGCAGACGGATCTGATCGACCGATTCCTCGCCGGAGATGTAGGCTGCCCGACCGCCCCGCGCCAGGCTGGCCGTAGCCTGCAGCAGCAGGGTCGATTTGCCGATGCCGGGATCGCCACCGATCAGGATGGCGGAGCCGGGAACGAGGCCGCCGCCGGTCACGCGGTCCAGCTCGACCAGGCCGGTGGTGCGGCGCGGCGGCGGCGCGCTGGCGCCGGTCAGGCCGACAAATTCGATGCGGCGGCCGCCGGTGCGGCTTTGCCCCTTCGGCAGGGCGGGCTCAACCGATTCCTCGACGATGCTGTTCCATTCCCCGCAGGAATCGCACTTGCCGCTCCAGCGGGCCGTTACCGCGCCGCAGGACTGGCACACGAAGCGGGATTTCGGTTTCGCCACCCTTCTCAGCCTTCCCTTGCCGTCATGGCCGCAGCACCTGCATCTGGATCGGCCCCTCGGCGCTGCCATGGATGAACTGGTCCACATAGGCATTGCCCGACCGGTCGATCTCGCCGACCGGACCGTCCCAGATGATCTGCCCATCGTAGATCATGGCGATCCGGTGCGCGATCTTGCGGGCACTCGCCATGTCATGGGTGATCGACAGGGTGGTCGCCCCCAACTCCTTCACGCAGGCGACGATCAAATCGTTGATGACGTCGGCCATGATCGGGTCGAGGCCGGTGGTCGGCTCGTCGAAGAAGATGATATCCGGCTCGGTGGCGATGGCGCGGGCCAGCGCCACGCGCTTCTGCATGCCGCCCGAAAGCTCCGCGGGCGACAGGATGGCCACCGCCTCGCCAAGGCCGACCTGCGCCAGCTTGGCGATGGCAATCTCCCGCGCCTCCGCGCGCGGCGTACCGACGCCCTGGATCAAACCGAAGGCGACATTCTCCCAGACCGGCAGCGAATCGAACAGCGCCCCGCCCTGGAACAGCATGCCGAACTTCCTCATCACCCGGTCGCGCTCACTGCCCGACAGGCCGACGGTTTCCTCGCCATCGATCTCGATGGAGCCCTCGTCCGGGGTGATGAGGCCGAGGATGCATTTCAGCAGCACCGACTTGCCGGTGCCCGATCCGCCGATGATGACCAGCGATTCGCCTTCCGCAACCTCAAGGTCGATGCCGTTCAGCACCACCTTGGGGCCGAAACGCTTCTTCAGGCCGCGAATGCGGATTTTCGGCGGCTGGCTCATTTGGCAAAGAACAAGGTTGTGATGATGTAGTTGAAGATCAGGATCAGGATCGAGGCCGACACCACGGCATTCGTCGTCGCCGCCCCCACGCCCTGCGCACCGCCGCGCGACCTGAAGCCATGATAACAGCCCATCAGGGCGATCAGGAAGCCGAAGGCCGCCGCCTTCACCAGACCGGAGACCACGTCGATCAGTTCCAGATATTCGATGGTGCTCTTGATATAGGCCGCCGGGTTGAAGCCCAGATTGTAGATCGAGACGACATAGCCGCCGAACACGCCGATCACGTCGCCGACCGCCACCAGCACCGGCAGCATCAGCGTCGCCGCCAGGACACGCGGCACGATCAGATATTTGAACGGGTTGGTGGAGAGTGTGGTCAGCGCGTCGATCTGCTCGGTCACCCGCATGGTGCCGATCTCCGCCGCCATCGCCGCACCGACGCGCCCGGCCACCATCAGCCCGGCCAGCACCGGCGCCAGCTCGCGCGTGATCGACAGCACCACCACGGTCGCCACCGCGCTTTCGGCGGAGAAGCGGGCAAAGCCGCTATAACTCTGCAGTGCCAGCACCATGCCGCTGAACAGCGTGGTCATGCCGACGACGGGCAGCGAGTAATAGCCGATATCGATCATTTGCCGGCCGATCAGCCGGAAATAGAAGGGCGGCCGGAAACAATGCATCACCGCCGTCAGGGCGAAGATCGTGATGCGCCCGGCGGTGGCGATGAATTCCAGGAAGCCGGCGCCGATGGTCCGAAGGAAACCGATCATCGCGCGGTCACGCCCCCGCGCCGATATAGTGCCGGGCATAACGGTTGCCCAGCGAGGTCAGGATTTCATAGCCGATGGTGCCGGCGTCCCGTGCCGCATCATCGGGCGTATAGCCCTCGCCCAGAAGCTCCATGAGCCCGCCCGGATAGACCAGCCCCTCGGGCAGGTCGGTGACGTCGAAAGTCAGCAGATCCATCGATACCCGCCCGATCATCGGAACCTCGTGCCCCGCGATCCGGGCAACCCCGTGATTGCTGAGAGCGCGCAGATAGCCGTCCGCGTAACCTGTTGCAACAGTTGCAATTTTGGAGGGCTTATCGCACCGGCGCGTGGCACCGTATCCAACCCCTTCCCCCCTGTCAACGTGACGGACCTGAAGGACACGGCCTTCCAGCCGCACCGCCTGGCGCATCGGGTTCGGCGCGCCCGGCGTCGGGTTCACGCCATAGAGCGCCGCCCCCGGCCGCACCAGATCGAAATGATAGTCAGGGCCAAGGAAGATGGCCGAGGAGGCGGCAAGGCTGCCTTTCGCCCCCGGCAGCGCCCCCTGAACCGCCGCCAGCGCCGCGCGAAAGCGCGTCAGTTGCGCCGCGTTCAGCGGATGCGACGGCTCGTCCGGGCAGGCCATATGGGTCATCACATAGGTGATCTCGATCCCCTCCAGCAATGCGGGATCGGCAGCGAGCTTTTCGGTTTCCTGCGGGTCGAGCCCCAGCCGGTTCATGCCGGTATCGACATGCAGGATCGCCGGCGCGGCCTGCCCCGCCTTCGCGGTCTCCGCACGCCAGCGTTCGACCTGCCCCAGATCGTTCAGCACCGGGATCAGCCGGTCACGCAGGAAGATCGGCGCGGTACCCGGCAGCAGCCCGCCCAGCACGGCGACCTCGACCTGCGGCAGCAGTCCGCGCAGGCGCAGCCCCTCATCCAGCGTCGCCACGAAGAACAACGTGCAGCCGGCATCGGCCAGGGCGGGGGCGACCGGGTCGATCCCCAGCCCATAGGCATCCGCCTTCACGACCGCCGCGCAGGCGGCCGGCGCCGCGCGGTCGCGCAGCAAACGCCAATTGTCGGTTACGGCGGTCAGGTCGATGGTCAGGATGGAACAGGCGGCCTCGGTCTGCATGGCGTGGTCATCGCCCATCCGGTGCCGGGGGTCAATACGTATCGGGCAGGTGATCGTCCGCGACGTAGTTCGAGAATTTCGTCGTGTTGCCGTCGAAACGCAGGGTGATCTTGCCGGTCGGGCCGTGGCGCTGCTTGCCGATGATGACCTCGGCCTTGCCATAGGCGCTCTCGCACAGCGACTTCCAGTGCTCGTGCCGGTCATGAAACTTCTCGTCGCCCTCGTCGGGCCGGCGCACCGGCTCCGCACGCCCGAGATAATATTCCTCGCGGAACACGAACATGACCACGTCGGCGTCCTGCTCGATGGAGCCGGATTCGCGCAGGTCGGCCAGCTGCGGGCGCTTGTCCTCGCGCTGCTCGACGGCGCGCGACAGCTGCGACAAGGCGATCACCGGCACATGTAGTTCCTTGGCGATGGCCTTCAGGTTCCGGGTGATCTCGGAGATTTCGTTCACGCGGTTCTCGGCCCTAGCGCCGGCGGGTGCCTGCAGCAGCTGCAAATAGTCAACCACGATCATGTGCAGCCCGTGCTGGCGCTTCAGCCGCCGGGCGCGGGTGCGAAGCGAGGACACCGGCAGGGCCGGCGTATCGTCGATGAACAGCGGCGTGCGTTCCAGCCGCTGGGTCGCCTGCACCAGCTTCTGGAAGTCCTGGTCGTTCAGCTCGCCCTTGCGGATTTTTTCCGACGGGATGCCGGTCTGCTCGGCGAGGATACGGGTGGCCAGCTGTTCGGCCGACATTTCCAGCGAGAAGAAGGCGACGACGTAGCGGTCGTCCTGTTCCAGCGTCCGGGTGGCGGCATGGAAGGCGATGTTGGTGGCCAGCGCCGTCTTGCCCATGGCGGGACGGCCGGCAAGGATCAGCAGGTCCGAATAGTGCAGACCGCCCAGCATCTTGTCGAGCTCGGTGAAACCCGAAGGCACACCGGCCAGCCCGCCCTCGCGGCGGTAAGCGCTGGCCGCCATCTCGATGGAATCGGCCATCGCCTTGGAGAAGGTCTGGAAGCCGCGCTCGCTGCGCCCGGTCTCGGCGAGGCCGAACAGCCGCCCTTCCGCCGCCTCGATCTGGCTTTCGGCGGTGGCGTCGAGATCATGCTTGAAGGCCTCGTTCACCACCGTCTCGCCGAAATCGATCAGCTGCCGGCGCAGATAGAGGTCATAGACGGTGCGGCCGTAATCCTCCGCATTCACCACGGTCACGACCGAGGCCGCGAGCTTCACCAGATACTGCGCGCCGCCGACATCGGCCAGCGACCCATCCTGGTCGAAGAAATTCTTCAGGGTGATCGGGTTGGCCATCTGGCCGCGCTCGATCAGCTTGCCGCAGGCCTCATAGATGCGGCCGTTCACCGGATCGGCGAAATGATCCTTCTGCAGGAATTCGGACACCCGCTCATAGGCGCCATTATTGACCAGGATGGCGCCCAGCAGCGCCTGCTCCGCTTCCAGATTATGCGGCGGGATGCGGTAGGGCGGGCTCTGCGGGTCGGTTACCCCTTCTGCGGGGCGCTCCGCCCGGTCCGGCAGGCTGGTGATCTTCGCGCTGGTCTGATTTCCGTCGGTCATATCCGCACTCTATCCCCACAGGCCCGGCATCGGAAGATGCCGCCGGAAAAGGAAACGGGGATGGATTTTATCCACAGCCTGTTAACTGCGTGGACAAAGGCTTCCGGACAAAGAAAAACGGCGCCCCGCGAAGGGGCGCCGTTCCTCGGAAAAAATCTTCTGGCGCGCCCCTGGGCGCGTGAAGGATCAGTCGCGCGACGACATCTCGTAGCCTTCGGCAGCCGCATCCTCGGCGGCCTGGATCAGCTCCTCGATCTCGTCAACCGGCTCGTTGCTCATGAAGGCTTCGCCGGTCTTCGCCTGGGTCTCGGCCTCTTCCGCCGAACGGGCGACGTTCACCGTGATGCTCACCGCGACTTCCGGATGCAGCACGACGCGCAGGCCAAACAGGCCCAGCGTCTTGATCGGCTTGTCGATGATGACCTGACGGCGGTCGATGGTCACGCCGGCCTCGGTCACGGCCTCGGCAACGTCACGCGCGGTCACGGAACCGAACAGGTTGCCCATCTCGCTGGCCTGGCGAACCAGAACGACGCTCATGCCGTCCAGCTTGCCGGCGACCTGCTCGGCCTCCTGCTTGCGCTGCAGGTTCTCCGCCTCAAGCTGCGTCTTGCGGGACTGGAACTGCTCCAGGTTCCCCTTGGTCGCCCGCAGCGCCTTGCTCTGCGGCAGCAGGAAATTACGGGCAAAGCCGGGCCGAACCTTGACCACGTCGCCCATCTGGCCGAGCTTCTCGACACGCTCGAGCAGGATGACTTCCATATTCTTCACTCCTCGCCTTGGGTCGGACCGGCGAACCGACGCCGCAGCCCGAAAAGCTGATCGACGATACCGAGCAGCATCACCAGCAGAACCGGCCAGCCGAACAGCACCATCGTCACATACACAACAACCAACAACACCTGTCTTGCGGCGAGCTTCAGGATGAAGCCATGCACCACCGCCAGACCGGCGAACAAATACGCCATGCCGAGCACGACCAGCAGATTGCGCCCGATATACCCCAAACCGCCAGGCGCCACCAGCCCAACCACCGCCGCCACGACCAGGGCTACCAGCAGCGCGCGGGGCAATTCCAGCGTCGCCATGTCCGGCGACGGGCGGAGATTGCGCCCGAACCGCGAGGCCAGCCCCTGTGCCAGCGCGCCGTTGACCGCGATCATCACGACCCAGGAGGCCGCCGCGATCCCTGGAAACAGCGCCGCCATCAAGGCGATGGCCGGCGTGATCTCTCCGGCTTCCGCCCCGCCCGCCTGCAGCATTCCCTGCAGGCCAGCGTTCAGGAACATCCGTACCGCCGCCTCCAGCCCGCCCTCGCTGCCCGCGAAGACCAGCCAGATGATCACCAGCACCATGGCCGCCATGGCGGCCAGCAGGGCCGTCAGCCGGCCCAGCGGGTACCATTCGATCCCGCTGCCTTCCTCGCCCGCCATGACGGGCCGGGAGAGCAGGGCCTGGCGGACCAGAACCGCGACGGGCAGCACCTCGATCCCGAGATAGAGCCCCGCCGCCATCAAGCTGCCGCTGGCCAGCCCGACGATGACGAAGGCCGAAGCCCCCGCCGCCAGCAGGGCGGTCAGCCCCAGCGCGAGACCCGCCAGGAACAACGGCAGCGGCGCCAGATAGGCCAGCAGGAAGGCGCCGGGAGACCCCAACACCACGGACAGATACAGTGCCGCGCTTGTCAGCCCGGCCGCACCGGTCCATCCCCAATAGCCTGTCATTGTCCTCCCACCGCGGCCCGGCTGGTCATCAACGCCGGTACTGCGTCCTCAAACGGACAAGCCTAGTCCAGCACGTAGGGCAGCAGCGCCAGGAAGCGGGCGCGCTTGATGGCCTGGGCCAGCTCACGCTGCTTCTTGGTCGACACCGCCGTGATGCGGCTCGGCACGATCTTGCCGCGCTCGGAGATGAAACGGCCGAGCAGACGGACGTCCTTGTAATCGATCACCGGCGCATTCGGGCCGGAGAACGGACAGGACTTGCGACGGCGGGTAAAGGGCCGCCGGCCACCACCAGGACGCATGCTCATGCCACGTCTCCTTCGCTACGGCCCTCATTCGAGTCGCCGCGGTCGTAATTGCGCGGACCCCGGTCACCCCGGTCGCCACGATCACCGCGCGGACCCCGGTCACCCCGGTCGCCACGATCACCGCGCTCCGGACGGTCGCCGCGCTCGCTGCGCTGCTGCAGCATCACCGACTGGCCATCCTGCAGCGCCTCGACCCGCAGGGTCAGGCAGCGCAGCACATCTTCGTTCAGGCGCATGTTGCGCTCCATCTCGGCAACGGCGGCAGCCGGCGCGTCGATGTTGAACATCACGTAGTGGCCCTTACGGTTCTTCTTGATCTTGTAGGCAAGGCTGCGCAGACCCCACTGCTCGAGGGACTTCACTTCGCCGCCATTATTCTTGATGATCTCCGAGAACTGCTCGGTCAGGGCTTCCACCTGCGTGGTGGAAATGTCCTGGCGTGCGATCCACACGCTTTCATACAAAGCCATTCATAACCCCTTCTGGCTATATCGGCCCCCGCCGGACCTTCCGAAAACCGGAAAATCGGACGCAGGCATAGCCGGCCCCATTGCCGGCAAGGGAAAAACGAAGCGCCGCTTATACACGAAGGCGCGCCTGGTTCAAGCACAGATTTGGCCGAACCTGCCCTGAATGGTGTGGCAGGGCTTGACAGGCAGGGCTGGCAGGCTATCACTTGCCGCCATTTCGCGGCGAGCCGGAAAGAGCATGATGAAACGTACCTTCGTATTTCCCGGACAGGGGTCCCAGGCCGTCGGCATGGGCAAGGAACTGGCCGAGGCCTACCCTGCCGCCCGCGAGGTCTTCGATATGGTGGACGAGGCGCTGGGCGAAAAGCTCTCCGCGCTCATCTTCGACGGGCCGCTGGAAACCCTGACCCTGACCGAGAACGCGCAGCCGGCGCTGATGGCGGTTTCCGTTGCTGCCGTGCGCGCGCTGGAAAGCGTCACCGGCAAGCAGCTGGCCGGAATGGGGCACTTCGTTGCCGGCCACTCGCTGGGCGAATATTCAGCGCTGGCCGCCGCCCGCTCGCTGGAGCTGGAGGATGCCGCCCGCCTGCTGCGCCTGCGTGGCCAATCCATGCAGAAGGCCGTGCCGGTCGGCGCTGGTGCCATGTGCGCCATGCTGGGCGTCGAGATCGAGCTGGCCCGCGAGATCGCCGCGGAGGCCGCCGAGGATCAGGTCTGCGATATCGCCAACGACAATGGCGGCGGCCAGGTCGTGCTGAGCGGCGACAAGGCAGCGGTGGAACGCGCCATAGCCATCGCTACAGCCAAGGGCGTCAAGCGCAGCGTCATGCTGCCGGTCAGCGCGCCGTTCCACTGCACGCTGATGGCGCCCGCCGCCGATGCGATGGGCCAGGCGCTGGCCGAAATCAGCCTGCAGAAGCCGTCCGTCCCGGTGATCGCCAATGTCTCCGCCCAGGCCGAGACCGACCCGGCAAACCTGCGCCAGCTTCTCGTGCAGCAGGTGACCGGCATGGTACGCTGGCGCGAATCGATGGTGCATGCCGCCGATCAGGGCGTGACCCAGTTGGTCGAGCTGGGCGCCGGCAAGGTGCTGACCGGCCTCGCCAAGCGCATCGATCCGCGCCTGGAAGGCGTTGCCATCGGCGCGCCGGCGGCGATCGAGGCTTTTGCCGAGGCGCTCGGCTGAGCCACAGCCGGACCGGCTTTATAAGGATAGGGAGTATCGCATGTTCGATTTGACGGGAAAGGTCGCGCTTGTCACTGGCGCGTCGGGCGGTATCGGCGGCGCCATCGCGCGCGCGCTGCACGCCCAAGGCGCCACGGTGGCGCTGAGCGGCACCCGCACCGGCCCGCTGGAGGAACTGGCGGGCGAACTGGGCGAGCGCGCCGTCGTCACCCCGGCGAACCTCACCGATACCGCCGCCACCGAGGCGCTGATCAAGACCGTCGAGGAACAGGCCGGCGGGCTGGACATCCTGGTGAACAATGCCGGGCTGACCCGCGATGGCCTGCTGCTGCGCATGAAGGACGAGGACTGGCAGACCGTGCTGGACGTCAACCTGACCGCCGGCATGCGCCTGGCCCGCGCAGCCCTGCGCGGCATGATGAAGAAGCGCTGGGGCCGGATCGTCGGCATCTCCTCCGTAGTCGGCGCCACAGGCAATCCGGGGCAGACCAACTACGCCGCCTCCAAGGCCGGCATGATCGGCTTCTCCAAGGCGCTGGCCGCCGAGGTCGCGGCGCGCGGCATCACGGTGAACATTGTGGCCCCCGGCTTCATCGCCACCGCCATGACCGATGCCCTGTCGGAAGAGCAGCGCGCCAAGCTGTCGGAGCGGATTCCCGCCGGCCGGCTGGGCACGCCGGAAGATATCGCCGCCTCGGTCGTCTATCTGGCAAGCGAGGAGGCCGCCTACGTCACCGGCCATACCATTCATGTGAATGGCGGCATGGCGATGCTTTAATGCCCTATTAGGGTATGAAACCGCTGCGAAAAGCGGTTTCATGTTGCATTTGTCGAAGGCTGGCCTGAAAAAATAAAGTGTGATAGAGAACCCCACCTTGCCGTCCGAGGGAAGTATCGGCCACAGGCGGCGCCTTCGGTAAACAGGTTTTTTTCAATATAAATCAAGGGACTGCTAATCATGAGCGATGTCGCCGAGCGGGTGAAGAAGATCGTCGTCGAACACCTGGGTGTGGATGAGGCGAAGGTTACCGAGGATGCCAGCTTCATCGACGATCTGGGCGCCGACAGCCTGGACACCGTCGAGCTGGTGATGGCGTTCGAGGAAGAGTTCGGCTGCGAGATCCCGGACGACGCGGCGGAGAAGATCCAGACCGTGAAGGACGCGATCACCTTTATCGAGAAGAACGCTTCCTAAGCGTCGCAGTCCTGTCGGTGCTGTACGCAGGATGCACGGATTTACGTAACGAACAGCGGTACAGAGCATGAGACGTGTCGTCGTCACCGGGATGGGTCTGGTCACACCGCTGGGTTGCGGTGTCAACGCCACCTGGGATCGCCTCGTTGCCGGACAATCCGGAATTACTGGCGTACAGCATTTCGATGTCTCGGACCTGCCGGCGAAGATCGCCGGCCAGGTGCCGGACGGCCCCGCATCGGAAGGCAAGTTCACCGCCGACGAGTGGGTGTCCACCAAAGACCAGCGCAAGATGGACCGCTTCATCGTCTATGCGGTGGCAGCGGCCGATCAGGCGGTGGCGGATTCCGGCCTGACCCCGGACAGCGACGAGGAACGCGAGCGTATCGGCGTCATGATCGGCTCCGGCATCGGCGGGCTGGAGACCATCTATAATGGCTCCATCACGCTGAAGGAGCAGGGGCCGCGCCGGATCACCCCGTTCTTCATCCCGGCGGCGCTGATCAACCTGGCCTCCGGCCATGTCTCGATCAAATACGGCTTCCGCGGTCCGAACCATGCGCCGGTGACGGCCTGCTCGACCGGTGCGCACGCCATTGGCGATGCCTCCCGCCTCATCATGCATGGCGATGCCGACGTGATGGTTGCCGGCGGCGCGGAAGCGGCGGTCAGCCGCATCGGCATTGCCGGTTTCGCAGCGGCCCGTGCGCTTTCCACCAGCTATAACGACACGCCGGAAAAGGCCTCCCGCCCGTGGGACGAAGGCCGCGACGGCTTCGTCATGGGCGAAGGGGCCGGCGTCGTGGTGCTGGAAGAATATGAGCACGCCAAGAAGCGCGGCGCGACGATCTATGCCGAGATCGTCGGCTATGGCATGTCCGGCGATGCCCACCACATAACCGCCCCGGCGGATGACGGCAATGGCGGCTTCCGCTCCATGCGCGCGGCCCTGCGCAGCGCCAGCATGTCGCCCGAGGATATCGACTATGTGAATGCCCACGGCACTTCGACGCCGCTGGGCGACGAGATCGAACTGGGCGCCGTGAAGCGGTTGTTCGGTGACGCCGCGAAGTCGATTTCGATGTCCTCCACTAAGTCGGCCATCGGCCATCTTCTGGGCGCTGCCGGCAGCGTTGAGGCGATCTTCTGCATCCAGGCGATGCGCAACAGCCTGGTGCCACCGACGCTGAACCTGGACAACCCGTCCGAGAGCTGCCAGGGCATTGACCTCGTGCCGCACAAGGCGAAGGAGAAGAAGGTCCGCGCGGCCCTCTCCAACTCCTTCGGGTTCGGCGGTACCAACGCCTCGCTGATCTTCACCTCGGTTGGCTGAGCGGGCGTCCGATGGGACGCCTGATTTCCGGCCTGCTGACCTTCCTGCTGCTGGGCCTGCTGGCCGGCGGCGGGCTGGTCGCGTGGGGCTATGCCCAGTTCACCCGCCCCGGTCCGTTGCAGGCGCAGACCGCGCTGGTCATTCCGCGCGGCAGCGGTGTCGAGACGATCGCCCGTAGGCTGGAGCAGGCCGGCATCCTGAGGCACCCCGAGCTGTTCATGGCGGCAGTGAAGATCAAGGGGACCGCCGGCTCGCTGAAGGCCGGCGAATACGCCTTCAAGCCCGGCATCAGCCCGCGTGAGGTGATGGCGCTGCTGCAGAGCGGCGAGACCGTGGTGCGGCGTCTGACCATCGCCGAAGGGCTGACCGTGCGCCAGATCGCCAGCCAGCTTGCCGGCGTTGAAGGGCTGGACGGGAATCCCGCCGACCTGCCGCCGGAAGGCAGCCTGCTGCCCGAGACCTATCATTTCTCCTATGGTGACGAGCGGTCGGAAATTCTCCGCCGCATGCGCAATGCCATGCGCGAGACGCTTGACCGGCTGTGGGAACAGCGCGCGCCCGACCTGCCCTTCGACACCAAGGAAGAAGCGCTGGTGCTGGCCTCCATCGTCGAGCGGGAGACCGCGATCCCGGCAGAACGCCCGCGCGTCGCCGCCGTCTTCGTGAACCGGCTGCGCAAGGGCATGCGGCTGCAATCCGACCCGACGGTGATCTATGGCCTCAGCGATGGACTGGGGGTGCTGGAACGGCCGTTGCTGCGCGTCGATCTGCAGAAGGACCACCCCTACAACACCTACACCCGCGACGGGCTGCCGCCGGCGCCGATCTGCAATCCGGGTCGCGACTCACTGCGCGCGGTCCTCAATCCGATTTCCAGCGACGAGTATTATTTCGTGGCGGATGGCAGCGGCGGCCATGCCTTCGCCCGCACGCTGGACGAGCACAACGCCAATGTGCGGCGCTGGCGGCAGTTCCAGCGTGAGCAGCGGCAGTAGGCGTTACTTCTTCTTCCCGGCGTAGGGATTGCGGCCCTTGCGCAGATACACGCGCACCGGCACGCCCGGCATGTCGAAATCCTGCCGCAGCCCGTTCACCAGATAGCGCTGGTAGCTGCCCGGCAGCTCCTCCGGCCGGCTGGCCCAGATCGCGAAGGTCGGCGGCCTTGTCTTGATCTGCGTCATGTAGCGCAACTTCAGCCGGCGTCCGGCGACCAGCGGCGGCGGATGCATCTCCAGCAGGCCGGCCAGCCAGCGGTTCAGCTGCGCGGTGGAGATGCGGCGGTTCCAGGTGTCGTACACCTGGAAGACGGCGGCCATCAGCCGGTCGAGATTGCGCCCCTTCAGCGCCGACAGCGTCACCACCGGCACACCCTTCACCTGGCTGAGCGACGTCTCCAGCCGGTCGCGCAGGTCGGCCAGCGCGGTTTCCTTGTCGGCAATCGCATCCCACTTGTTGAAGGCGATGACGAGCGCGCGCCCCTCCTCCTCCACCATGCGGGCGATGGTGAGGTCCTGCTTGTCCATGCCCAGCTCGGCATCCAGCATCAGCACCACGACATGGGCATAGCGGATGGCGCGCAGCGTATCCTGCACGGACAGCTGTTCCAGCTTCTCGTCGATGCGCGCCTTGCGGCGCATGCCGGCGGTATCGACCAGCCGCACCGGCCGCCCCTCATATTCCCAGTCAGTGGCGATGGCGTCGCGGGTGATGCCGGCTTCCGGACCAGTCAGCATGCGCTCCACGCCCAGCAGCCGGTTCACCAGCGTCGATTTGCCGGCATTCGGGCGGCCGACAATCGCCATCTGGATGATCCGGGGCGCGTCGTCCGGCAGCAGATCGCCGTCCAGCACCTCCTCGCCATCCTCACCGGTCACCGTAAGCCTTGAGTCCGTTTCCGGTTGCTCCTCGTCCTGCGGCTCTTCTTCCGGCATGTGTTCGACGATGGCGTCATACAGGTCGGACAGGCCGATGCCATGCTGCGCGGAGAACGGGATCGGATCGCCCAGCCCCAGCGCATAGGCCTCCAGCAGGCCGGGCTCGCCCGCCCTGCCCTCGCACTTGTTGGCCACCAGCACGACCGGCCGGCTGCCCTTGCGCAGCAGCCGCGCGAAGGTCTCGTCCAGCGGCGTCAGCCCGGCGCGCGCATCGACCACCATCAGGGTGAGATCGGCCTCCTCGATGGCGCGCTCGGTCTGCTGGCGCATCCGGGCGGGCAGGCTGTCGTCGTAGCTGTCCTCATAGCCGGCCGTGTCGATCAGCCGGAAGCGCAGCGGCCCGAGCTGGCCCGCCGCCTCGCGCCAGTCGCGGGTGACGCCGGGCGTGTCCTCGACGATGGCCAGCTGCTTGCCGGCCAGCCGGTTGAACAGAGTCGATTTTCCGACGTTCGGCCGGCCGACAATGGCAATGGTAAAGCGAGTCATGTCGCTCAAATGACCTGTCCCAACCTGATGTTTGTCGGGCTCAGCGCAACGCCAGCAATTCGGCGTCGTCGGTGAGGATGTACAGCGTATTGTCCGCAACCACCGGCGTCACTGAGACACCATCCGGCAGGTCGAAGCGGCCAAGGACCTCGCCGGTATAGGGCGAGACCGAGATCGCCTCGCCGTGCGAACCGGCGACGATCAACCTGTCACCGGCCAGCACCGGCCCGGACCAGAAGATCGGATCTTCCCGGTCCTCCTCATCCTCGAAGCGCGGCAGCCGGGTGATCCAGCGGATAAAGCCCTCCTTGCGGGTCAGCGCCACCAGTTCGGCATCGTTGCTGATGACGAACACATAATCGCCCGCGACCCACGGCATCTGGGTGCCGCCAATATCCTTTTCCCACAGGCGTGCGCCAATCCGGCGGTCAACCGCTGCCATGCGGCCGCTATGGCTGATCGCCAGCACGATCTCGCGGTCGATCACCGGCAGGCCGCGAATATCGGCCAGGCTGGAAATCGCATCGACCCGGCGCACGGCGGTCAGATTGTCGGTCCACAGCAGGCGGCCATTTTCCGCCCGCAGCGCGAAGATCTCGCCGGAGGAGAAGGGGGCGATGACCACGTCGCGCTCCACAGCCGGGCTGGCGCCGCCGACAAGACCCGCCACCTCGGAGATGCCGGCATGGCCCCACAGCCGCTCGCCGGTTTCCGCGCTCAGCGCAATCATCTGATTGTCCAGCGTGATGACGAAGACCCGGCCGTCCGAGACGCTCGGCGCGGCACGAACCGGGGCCGGCATGTTGGATCGCCAGACCTGCTCACCATTTTCCGCGGACAGGGCCAGCACCTGGGCATAGCCGCTGCCGACATAGACCCGGCCATTGGCATAGCCCAGCCCGCCGCCGACCACGGCGCTGTCCTCACCCTCCGGCGCGGTCTCGACCTGCCACAGCCGGTTGCCGTTCCGGGCATCGAAGGCGCTGACCATGCCCTCGGCATCAATGGTGAAGACCTTGCCGGCTGCCACGATGGGCGGCGCGATCAGCACGGCTTCGTCGCCGGAGCCTTCGCCGGCATCGGCGCGCCAGACCACGCCCGGCGCATCGCCGAGCGCCAGATGATGCATGGCGTGATTGGACCGCCCACCGGCCATGGCCCAGTCCGGATTGACGACCGGGCGCGGCAGGCGGACCGCCAGTTCGGCGACCTGGGGATCGGCCTTCAGCTCGCTGTCGAACAACAGCACCGCCATGCGCTCGCCCGGCAGCGGTGGTGCTTCCTTGGTGCCAAACCAGCCGCAGCCGGCAAGCACGCCCGAAAAGGCAACAGCAACGGAAACCGACAGGGTCCAGCGGGTCAGGGCGCGAAATCTGGTCATCTGGGGACTATTCTGGCAGGGCCTGAAGCAGCTCGGCGGCGCGGGCGCGGGCAGCCTGCGGCGCTTCCAGATCGTCGGTCACCTGGCGCAGCAGCGCGCGTGCCTCCGCCCGGTTGCCCTGGGATTCCGCCGCCAGTGCCGTCAGTTCGCGCGCCAGATGGCGCCAGGGGCTGGTGCCCTCGACCAGGGTCGCCAGGTGCGCCTTCACGGCGGCAGCCTCGCCCGCTTCCAGCCGGCGCTGACCACCCAGCACCAGCGCCAGGTCGCGCAGCGACTGGGGAGCGCTTGCATCGCCGGCCAGCGCGTCCAGCGATGCGATTGCCTCCGCACGCTTTTCCTGCTGCCACAGCAGGCCAGCCTGCTCCAGCCGCGCCAGGGCGGCATAGCCGCTGCTGCCCGACTGCGCCAGGGCGGCAAACCGGTCCGCCGCCTCATCATTCTGCTCACCGACGAGGGCCACCGCCGCCGCATAGCTCTGCGCCGCTTCGGCCTGCTGGCGGGACTGGTATTCCTTCCAGCCGACATAGCCGGCGGTTCCCAGCAGCAGCGCCGCCACGCCGCCCACGATCAGGTACCGGTAGCGCGACCAGACGCGCTTCAGATTGTCCTGACGAAGTTCCTCGTCGATTTCGCGAAAAATATCGGCCACGGGCAAGCTTCTCGCTAACGGGAGGACCGGATCGGTCCGAAAGCGGCGTAAGGTAGCCTCCGCGCCCCGGCAATGCAATGCGAAGCGGTGCCGCACCGGCGAGTTCGCATGCCTTAGGTTGTATCGACAGTCAGGGTTGGATCGCGGTATTGAGCGCAAATCGTTCAGTTTCAGGAGCCAAAGCGCAGGAAGGGTCGTCCCCTTCTAAGCTTTGGCGACGCCAAAATGGGCGATTTGCGCAATATTTCTCCGAAACGCGGCGAATTTTGTCCCTGAATGCGTTGCGCCCCGCTTGTGGTGGACGGCACCACGGCGCGGTTCGCGCCTGTTCAGGATCAAAATTCGACACGCGCCGCGCCCAAACCTGACTGTCGATACAGCCTAGGCCTTTACGCTGCCGGCAAATTTGGCAAAACTGTTACATCATCCCCAGACGGAACAGGTGCCGAGACCGCCTTATGAACCAGTTCGTCCACCTGGCCGACTATCGCAAACAGCGCCGAGGCACCTATTTCAGCCGGTACGAGCTGGGCAGGATACTGGATGTGTACAGCCGCCGCGTGGCCTCGGGCGAATGGCGCGATTATGCCATCGACCATGACGGCCAGGTCGCCAGCTTCTCGATCTTCCGCCATACCCACGAACGCCCGATCTTCGCCATCCTGAAATGCAACAAGGGGCCGCAGCGCCCGGTGGACTACCTGCTGGTCAGCGGCAAGCAGCAGCTGAAGCGTGCTTCCACGCTGGAGGAAATTCTTGCCGCCTTCGACCGGCGCCTTGAAGTGGTCCGCTAAGGCAACACGCTGAAACGGCGGCGGGATCGACGCCGCACCCCGCATTCGCTATTGTCTGGCGCGATCCTTGCTTGGCTCAGAGCATGAGCCGATACGCAACAGGTGCCAGAGCAGACATGTCGCAATCTCCCTATCGAAGCGGCGCGCCGGCAGGCCGTCCGCCCCGGCATGTGCCCATGCCGCCGCTGAAGATCGCCCCGGCGCGGGAAGCCCCGCGCCCGAAGAAGCCGCGCGCCGACATGTCGCATGACGAGCGGGCGGCGGAGATCGTCGATCATTTGCGCGACGCCATCGAGAGCCGCAAGGATGGCGGCGAGAAGGCCGGCGGCATGTCCTACCGCGACTGGCGCAAGCTGGCGCAGCAGGAGATTGCCGAAGCGCTGCGCGACACAGCACTGCGCGCCGCCATCGGCGAGGTGATGTCGGCCCGGCGCATCGGCAATCTGGCGCTCCGGCTGGGCTTCATGCTGCTGGCCGCCGTCGCCTCCTTCTTCGCCTTCTGGTTCGGCGTGGTCTGGATCGGCCAGGAATTCGGCGCCGCCTGGAGCACGCTGGCCACTGTCACCGCGCTGCTGCTGACCGGCGCCTTCATCGCCGGCGGGCTGATGGTCGGCAGCAAGGATGGCGACCCGAAGGACCAGATCGACCCTGACCGGCTGTAAATATTTCCGCCGGTAAGTACGCTGCCCTTCCCCGATATCCGCTTCCCCTGATACATCTTGATCCCAATCAAGAAGATCAGCGGAGGAAGCCCATGCATCTCAGCCTCAACGGGCGCAACGCCATCGTCACGGCGGCGGGCGGCGGCATCGGCAGGCGGATCGCCGAGCTGTTCCACCAGGCCGGCGCCCGGCTGTTCCTCTGCGATATCGACGAGACGGCGCTGGACGAGACCATCGCCGCCCTGCCCGGCAGCTTCGGCATAGTGGTGGACGTCGCCGACCGGGCGCAGGTGGACAAGTTCATGGACACCGCGCTGAAGGAGCTGAACGGCCTCGACATCCTCATCAACAATGCCGGCATCGCCGGCCCCACCGGCCCCATCGAGGAGATCGACCCGGACGAGTGGCAGCGCACCCTGGAAGTGAATCTGAACGGGCTGTTCTTCTTCACCCGCCGCGCCGTGCCGGCCCTGAAGAAATCCGGGGGCGGCGCCATCGTGAACCTGGCCTCCGCCGCCGGGCGCTTCGCCTTCCCGATGCGCAGCCCCTATTCGGCGACGAAATGGGGCGTGGTCGGCGTCACCCGCACCCTGTCGGTCGAGCTTGGGGAGTACGGCATCCGGGTGAACGCCATCCTGCCCGGCTCCGTCGCTGGTCCGCGCATCGAGAAGGTGCTGACCGCCAAGGCGAAGGCGCGCGGCATAAGTGAGGAGGAGATGCGCGCCGAGATGCTGGCGCCGATCTCGCTGAAGGAATTCGTGACCGCGACCGATGTGGCCAGCATGGCGCTCTATCTCTGCTCCGACGCCGGGCGGCATGTCACCGGGCAGAGCCTGAATGTCGATGCCGGCACCGAATATCTCGTCTGACCCCAGTCTCAGGATGAACCCATGACCGCACCCTTCCGTACCCTGACGCCGGACGCCCAGTATCATGACGACGCGCTGGTCGAGCGCGAGGCGGCAGCCGGCCTGCTGAACCTCGTCACTCTGCGCGAGCGCGGCGCCGAGGCCATCCCCGATGCCGAATGGGAACAGGCCGAGGCGATCCTGCTATGGCACGAATGCCCGATCACCCCGGCGCTGGTGCCGAAGCTGAAGAAATGCCGGATCATCGTGCGCTGCGGCGCGGGCTTCGACCATGTCGAGCTGAAGGCGACGGGCGCGGCCGGCATCCCGGTCTGCAACGTGCCCGACTATGGCACCAGCGAGGTGGCGGACCACGCCATCGCCCTGATGCTGACGCTGCGCCGGAACATCGTGCAGTATAATGACCGCATCCGCACCGACCCGGTGGCCGGCTTCGACTGGAGCGGCCCGGCCACCACCATCCGCCGCATCCGCGGCCAGAAGCTGGGCATCGTCGGGCTGGGGCGCATCGGCACGGCAACGGCCCTGCGGGCCAAGGCCTTCGGGCTGGAGGTGATGGCCTACGACCCCGGCCTCCCCTGGGGGCAGGAGATTGCGCTGGGCGTCACCAGGATGGCCGACCTGCATGACATGCTGGGCAAAGCCGATATCGTCAGCCTGCACGCGCCGCTGACCGAGGAAACGCGGCACATCATCGATGCGGCGGCGCTGGCCGCCATGAAGCCCGAAGCCGTGCTGGTGAATACGGCGCGGGGCGCGCTGATCGACCTCGGCGCGCTGCACGCAGCACTGAAGGAGAACCGCATCGCCGCCGCCGGCCTCGACGTACTGCCGAAGGAACCGCCGGAAGCCGATCATCCGCTGATGCGCGATTTCCATGACCAGCCGGACTGGATCAGGGGCCGCCTCGTCGTCACCCCGCATGCCGCCTGGTACAGCATCGAGAGCCAGACTGATGCCCGCCGCAAGGCGGTAGAGACGGCGATTGCCTATCTGCGTGACGGCGAATTGCGCAACTGCGTGAACGGGGCCTATCTGAAGCGGTGATCCGGATTGTCGATCAGCAGGGGGATACGGTCGAGGCCATCGTTGAAACGGACGATGGTGCGATAACCGTCATCACCAGCCTTCAGTTGGACGACGATCTGCTGATCCTATATGATTTCCACATTGATGGACCCGGCGCGAACCGGCTTGGGCCTTCCCGGCTCCGAGCGCTGATCGACCAGGTCCTGGAGGCATATGATGTCACGCGCCTTGAAATACGCGGATTCCGCCGCACCACAGGATGGAACCCGGGTCGGCAGCCCCGCCCGCTCCGCTTCCGGCGGCGTGCGGGTGACGCTTGAAGGCTGGAAGCCCGGCCTGAACAAGGTCCGGCTGACCCAGATCCTCCGGGATGGCGGCAACGATCTGGCGGCAGCCAGCCGGATGACCGGCGATCTGCTCGACGGCAAGAGTGTCACGGTGCGGCTGCGGCAATTCGATACCGTCCCGGCTGCCCAGGTCGCCCTGTCGGAAATCGGCGTCGAGACCGTCAGCGCCTAACCCTGCTTCTCGTCCGCCGGCTCGATCTCTTCGTAATGCTCCAGGAAGCTGTCGAGGTCGCCCTTCACGCGCTCGACCATCAGGCGCACCATGCGGCGGTCCGGCGTGGCGCACAGCGCCTCCGTCGTTGCCGTGCCCAGCTGGTTGACCGCATGGGCCAGCAGCTTAATCGCCATCTGATCCGCGAACTTCATTGCCTGCCTCGCTCCTGCCTCTAAGAGCCTGTTCCATCGGGGGCGCTAGCCTATAGATTGGACCCGGCTTTGGCAAAACCAGGACGCGCCCCGTGAACATCATCTTCCTCGCCATCGTGATGATTGCCTTCCTCGTCGCCGCCATCCGGCAATTCGCCTGGAGCGGAGATGGGCAGTCACCGATGGAGCTGCTGGGGGCGGGCATGATCAAGGCCGCCGAGGGCTCGGTGACGCTGGCCCTCGGCCTGATCGGCGTGATGGCGCTGTTCCTGGGCCTGATGAAGGTGGCGGAGGCCGGCGGCCTGCTGACCATCGTGGCGCGGCTGCTGCGCCCGCTGATGGTGCGGCTGTTCCCCGAGGTGCCGGCGGATCATCCCGCGATGGGTGCCATGATCATGAATTTCTCGGCCAATGTGCTGGGCCTCGGCAATGCCGCCACGCCGTTCGGCATCCGCGCCATGCAGGAGCTGGACAAGCTGAACCCGCACAAGGGCACGGCGACCAACGCGATGGCGCTGTTCCTGGCCATCAACACCTCCTCCATCACGCTGCTGCCGACCGGTGTCATCGCCATCCGCGCGGCGGCCGGCTCGACCGATCCCGCCGGCATCCTGCCGACCACCCTGAGCGCCACAATCTGCTCGACCAGTGTGGCCATAATCATGGCGAAGCTGCTGCAACGCTATTGGTCTTCTCCCCCCGCCGATATGCAGATCGCACCGGAAAAAGCGGAGGCCGAAACGGTCTCCGTACCGCTGCCGGAAAGCGACGCCCCGGCGGGTGAAGGCTATCCTGCCTGGGTGTCGGCGCTGGCGCTGGGCATCATCCTCGCCATGGTGCCGGTCACCATCCTGCATGGCCGGACCATAGCACCCTGGATCATCCCCGGCCTGATGGTGCTGCTGCTGGGCTTCGGCGCCATCAAGCGGGTGAAGATCTACGAGGTATTCGTGGAAGGTGCCAAGGACGGCTTCCAGGTCGCGGTCAGGATCATTCCCTACCTGGTGGCGATCCTGGTCGCGGTCGCCATGTTCCGGGCCAGTGGCGCGCTGGAGATGCTGATCACGCCGCTGGGGGCCGTCACCAACCTGGTCGGCCTGCCGCCGGAGGCGCTGCCGATGGCGCTGTTGCGCCCGCTCTCCGGCTCCGGCGCCTATGGCATCATGGCGTCGATCATCAACGACCCCGCCATCGGGCCGGACAGCTATACCGGCTATCTTGTCTCCACCCTGCAGGGCTCGACCGAGACCACCTTCTATGTGCTGGCGGTCTATTTCGGCGCGGTGAATATCCGTCGGCTGCGCCACACGCTGGCGGCAGCCTTGTCTGCCGATCTGGCCGGCATCATCGCCGCCACCGCCATCTGCCTCGTGCTGTTCGGCGCGCTGCGCTGAGGCAGCGTCAGACGAAGCGGGTCACGCCGCCATCGACGCGCAGGCTCTGGCCGGTGATGTAGCTGGCACCGTCCGACAGCAGGAAGGCGGTCGCCGTCGCAATCTCCGAGGCATGGGCATAGCGCTGCATCGGGATGCGGGCACGCCGCGCATCCTTTTCCGGCAGGCTGTCCACGAAGCCCGGCAGCACGCAGTTCATGCGGATGCCAAGAGCGGCATGTTCGTCGGCGTAGAGCTTGCTCCAGGCGCTCAGCGCGGCGCGCAGCGTGCTCATCGGGAAGTCCGCTTCCGGCTCCAGCGCGGCGTAGGAGGAGATGTTGACGATGGCGCCCTTGCCCTGATTCTGCATGATCGGCGTCACCAGCCGTGCCATGCGGATGACGTTCAGCAGCACCATGTCGAAGCCCTTGTGCCAGTCGGCATCGCTGATATCGAGCAACGGCCCCTTCGGCGCATGGCCGGTATTGTTCACCAGGGCGTCGATGCGGCCATAGCTTTCCATCGCCAGGGCAACCAGCGCCTCCAGGTCTGCAGGTTCGGTCACGCTGCCGCGGATCGCCTTGCCGCCCAGCTTTTCGGCCAGTTCCAGCACCGCCTCGCCGGGCGACAGCAGCACGGGCCTATAGCCCTGTGCGGCCAGTTCCGTCGCAATCGCCGCCCCGATGCCGCGTCCCGCCGCCGTAACCAGCGCAACCTTCTCCGCCATCGCCCTATCTCCCGTCCTGTGATTTGGACGCGAAGACTAGGCGAGGCGGATCAGGTCGGCAAGAGAGGCGGTTACAGCACCGTCAGCATGCTGGCGACCAGCGGATGGCGCACAATGTCCTGTTCGCGCAGGCGCACCACGGCGACATCGTCCAGCGCCTCCAGCCGGCGGGAAATCTCGGCAAGGCCCGACAGTTCCGGCAGCAGGTCGGTCTGGTCCGGGTCCCCGGTCAGCACCATGGTGGAATTCCAGCCCAGCCGCGTCAGCAGCATCTTGATCTGGCCGTAGGTGCAGTTCTGCGCCTCGTCGATCACGATGAAGGCGTTGTTCAGGGTACGGCCGCGCATATAGGCGACCGGCGCGATCTCGATGGAGCCGTCGGTCATCAGCGTCTTCAGCCGCTTGCCGCCCAGCCGTTCGTTCAGCGCGTCGTAGAGCGGGCGCAGATACGGCGCCAGCTTGTCCTCCAGGCTGCCCGGCAGATAGCCCAGGCTCTCGCCGGCCTCGACCGCCGGACGGGTCAGCAGAATGCGCGCCACCTTGCCCTGCTCGAAAGCCTCCACCGCCTTGGCGATGGCGAGGTAAGTCTTGCCGGTACCGGCCGGCCCGACCGCCACCACCATGTGCTTCGTCTCCATCGCCGCCATCAGCGATTGCTGGTTCTCGCCCATCGGGCGGACCGTCTTCACGTAACGCTGCTCCCGGCTGGCCTCGTCATAGCCTTCATCCAGCGGGTGCCAGCCTGGCGCCCCAGGGAAGAGTGCCCTTACATTCGCTTCTCGGGTTCGGGATTCGCGGACCTGTGCCTGACGGGCGGAACGCTTGGCCATACTGCAAGCTCCTCAGGTAAGAGACGGGATGTGATGGGTAAAGCCGGAAACGAAAATGCCTCCCAATGGGAGGCACAGGAGATCGATCATTCTGGGAAGGCTGGCGAGCGGGCTTGCGGGCGATAGCGAAACCGGCCTGTTCCGCCTCGATAGCATGAGGGGGACTGCACGATCCGCTGTTACCGGCAAGGGAAGCATGGGCCATCCATCCTTCGTTCCGTTTCCAAAAAAATCATACCGCGCTGCAGCAGGTATGTCCGCATCAAATTGCGGCTTCACCAAAGATTCACACTAGATGTAGTGAACGCGCTACCATGGCGTCCTGACCGGAGCAGAACTGGAACAGCCATGAGCAAGAAAAAGGACAAGCCGGAGGCCGGCGGTTTCCTGATCCGCGGCAGGCCGGATCTGGACCGGCTGGCGAACGACCATCACGTCAGCGATGCGGCCTTCGAGAAGCGGATCAAACCGCTGCAGGAAACGCTGCAACGCCTTCAGCAGGCCTATCTGGGCAGCCGGGAACGCGCCGTCATCGTGCTGGAGGGCTGGGACACCGCCGGCAAGGGCGGACTGGTGCGCCGGCTGGGCTGGACCTTCGACCCGCGCAGCTTCAAGGTGCATTCAATTGCCGCCCCGAACGCCATCGAGGCGCGCCAGCATTACCTGCAGCGCTTCTGGGAAAGGCTGCCGCTGCACGGCCAGATCACCGTGTTCGACCGGTCCTGGTATGGCAGGGTGCTGGTGGAGCGGGTCGAGAATCTGACGCCGGAGACGGCCTGGCAGCGCGCCTATGAGGAGATCAACGCCTTCGAGCGCATGCTGGTCGATGATGGCGTGCGGCTGGTGAAGCTGTTCCTGCACATCAGCCGCGAGGAACAGGCGAAGCGCTTCCGCGACCGCATGGAAAACCCGCTGAAGCGCTGGAAGCTGAGTTACGAGGATTTCCGCAACCACGCCCTGTGGGATGGCTACCGTGCCGCCATCGAGGAGATGGTGGAGAGGACATCCACCGAGGCCGCCCCCTGGCATGTCATCCCCTCCAACGACAAGCCCTTCTCGCGCCTGGCCGCCATGGAGATCATCGCCGGCAGGCTGGGCCAGGGCGTCGATGTAACGCCGCGCGAACTGGATGCCGAATTCCGCTATCTGGCGGAAAAGACGCTGGGGGACGGGAACGGCGGCTAGAGGCTGGTCTCGCTCCAGGAGTCCGTGCCGTCCAGCGGGATATAGGTCCGCACCTGGCGGATCGGCACCGGGCCGGACGGGTTGTTCGGCGACACCCAGGAGTGGGTAGTCGCCCCCAATATCCGGCTGACGCGGCCTGTCTTTTCATCCGCAATCGGCAGCAGCAACCGCTCGCCGCTGGCCGGGCGGGTTGCCTCGGCATAGACGCGCCCCGCAATATGGACCACGGCAGGACGGGAAATCGCGGTATCGAAATAGCCCATGACACGGGGTTGGGCGGAGCGTTTCACAAGCTCGTCGAGATAGCGCCCGACGATGCTGCCACCATAGGCCAGCTTCACATGCTCGCCGATGCTGAGGTAGCGGAACCGGCGAGGATGCCCCTGTTCCTCCACCAGCCAGTGAATGTTCAGCAGATCCGGCCCCAGCCTGGGTTGCAGCTGTTCGAAGGAAGGTGGCGTGCCGGCATCCTCCAGAGCGTCCTGCCAATGCGTGGCGAGGGCGAGCAGCCGGGCATCCTGAATCTGGGCGGCGGCGATAACGTCGATCATGCTGATCCTTCTTCTGCGGCGCTGGCATTCTGCCGGCGCTGTGCCTCGGCGAGGCGCAATGTCGTTATAATTAATTATTTGAACGACATTGAAAGAAAAGACAGTTTTCGTCCTGCCTTTTTTATTTCATATTCCTGATATGTGTCTGACATGCCAAGGGCCTGCCGGCGAACGGCAGCCCGATACGGAAAGGGGGCCAGTGGCCCCCTTTCCTTTTGTGCTTTAGGCGTTTTCCGTCTTGCGCAGTGCCGCCTCGCCGCCGGCAATCGCCGCCTGGGCGGCGGCCAGCCGGGCAATCGGCACCCGGAAGGGCGAGCAGGACACATAATCCAGCCCGACCTGCTGGCAGAACTGGATGGAGGCCGGATCGCCGCCATGTTCGCCGCAGATGCCCAGCTTGATGTCCGGCCGGCTGGAGCGGCCACGCTCGGCGGCGATGGCGATCAGTTCGCCAACACCGTCGGTATCCAGCGACTGGAACGGGTCCTGCTCCAGGATGCCCTGGTCCTGATAATCCTTCAGGAAGGAGCCGGAATCGTCACGCGACAGGCCGAAGGTGGTCTGCGTCAGGTCGTTGGTGCCGAAGCTGAAGAATTCGGCACTCTCGGCGATCTCGGCGGCCTTCAGCGCGGCGCGCGGCAGCTCGATCATGGTGCCGACCAGATAGTCGATCTTGCGGCCGCTCTCCTCGATCACCGCCTTGGCCGTGCGGTCGATGATGGCCTTCAGGATGTCCAGCTCCTTGCGGGTGGCAACCAGCGGAATCATCACTTCCGGCGTCACCGTCTCGCCATCCTTCTTCATCACCTCGACGGCGGCCTCGAAGATGGCGCGCGCCTGCATCTCGTAGATTTCCGGATAGGAAATGCCGAGACGGCAGCCGCGATGCCCCAGCATCGGGTTGGATTCCTTCAGTTGCACCGCGCGCTGACGCAGCGCCTCCGCATCCACGCCGGCGGCCTTGGCGACCGTGGCGATCTCCTCGTCTGTGTGCGGCAGGAACTCATGCAGCGGCGGGTCGAGCAGCCGGATGGTGACCGGCAGGCCCTGCATGATCTGGAACAGCTCCACGAAGTCCTGGCGCTGCATCGGCAGGATCTTGGCCAGCGCCTGGCGGCGGCCCTTTTCGGTCGAGGCCATGATCATCTCGCGCACGGCGACGATGCGGTCGGCATCGAAGAACATATGCTCGGTCCGGCACAGGCCGATGCCTTCCGCCCCGAACTTGCGCGCCGCGCGGGCGTCCATCGGGGTTTCGGCATTGGTGCGCACCTTCATGGTGCGAAATCGGTCAGCCCACCCCATCAGCTCGGCGAAATCGCCGGACAGCTGCGGCTGGATCGTCGGCACCTCGCCCAGCATCACCTCGCCGGTGCCGCCATCGATGGTCAGGATATCGCCTTCCTTCACCACCTTGTCGCCGGCGAACATCTGCTTCTTGGCGTAGTCGATGCGCAGCTCGCCGGCACCGGAGACGCAGGGCCGGCCCATGCCGCGCGCCACCACGGCGGCGTGGCTGGTCATGCCGCCGCGCGTCGTCAGGATGCCGCGCGCCGCGTGCATGCCGTGGATATCTTCCGGGCTGGTTTCGATGCGCACCAGGATGACAGCCTCGCCCTTGCCGGCCTGGGCTTCGGCGGCATCGGCGGTGAACACCACCTTGCCGGAAGCCGCACCGGGCGAAGCCGGCAGGCCACGGCCGATGACGGTGCGCTCCGCCTTGGGGTCCAGCGTCGGATGCAGCAGCTGGTCCAGCGCCGACGGATCGACGCGCTGCACGGCCTCCTGCTCGGTGATCAGGTCCTCGCGCACCATATCGACGGCGATCTTCAGCGCGGCGGCGGCGGTGCGCTTGCCGGTACGGGTCTGCAGCATCCACAGCTTGTTCTGCTGCACCGTGAACTCGATGTCCTGCATGTCACGATAATGCTTTTCCAGCTTGTCGCGGACATCCATCAGCTGGGCGAACACATCGGGCATCACCTCTTCCATCGCCGGCAGCCCGTCGTCGGAATTGGCCTTGCCGGCAACGGTCAGCGGCTGCGGCGTGCGGATACCCGCTACCACATCCTCGCCCTGCGCGTTCACCAGGAACTCGCCATAGAACAGGTTGGCGCCAGTGGACGGATCGCGGGTGAAGGCCACGCCGGTGGCGCAGTCATTGCCCATATTGCCGAACACCATGGCCTGCACATTGACCGCCGTGCCCCAGCTGGCCGGAATCTCATGCAGGCGGCGATAGACGATTGCGCGCTGGTTCATCCAGGAACCGAACACAGCACCAATGGCGCCCCAGAGCTGTTCCTGCGGGTCCTGCGGGAAGGGGCGGCCCAGCTCGTCCTCCACCGTCGCCTTGTACTGGGCGACGACGGCCTTCCAGTCCGCGGCGGAAAGCTCGGTGTCGAGGCGGTAGCCCTTCTCGTCCTTGGCATGTTCAAGGATTTCCTCGAACAGCCCGTGATCGACCTCCAGCACCACATTGGAGTACATCTGGATGAAGCGGCGATAGCTGTCATAGGCGAAGCGCGGATCGCCCGACTTTGCCGCCAGCCCCTCCACCGTCACATCGTTCAGGCCGAGATTGAGGACAGTATCCATCATGCCCGGCATCGAGGCGCGCGCGCCTGAGCGCACGGACACCAGCAGCGGGTCCGACGGATCGCCGAACTTCATGCCCAGCGCCTTCTCCAGCCCGGCCAGCGCGGCATCGGCCTGCGCCTTCAGCTCGTCCGGATACTGCTTGCCGTTATCGTAGAAATAGGTGCAGACCTCGGTCGAGATGGTAAATCCGGGAGGCACCGGCAGGCCGAGGCTGCTCATCTCGGCCAGGTTGGCGCCCTTGCCGCCCAGAAGATTGCGCATCGCGGCACTGCCCTCGGCCTTGCCGTCTCCGAAGCTGTACACCCATTTCGTCATCGTCGTTCCGCCTTGGCGTTGGACATCTGCCGCCACCCGCATGGTGGCCGGCTTCCTTTAGCGCCGCCCCGAAGGCGGCATCTCCCCTCACCCAGCTCCAGCTAACTCACTTTCGTTCGTAAGCTTTCGCATCCCTCTCCCCTTCCGGGGCGAGGGATAGGGAAAAATCTGTTAACTACCCTCGCCCCCTTGGGGGAGAGGGTTGCGCAGCCTTGGCGAGGCACTCGCCGAGCCTAGGCGCAGCTGGGTGAGGGGGTAACCCTAACCCTCGACCTTCGAGAAGTCGGCCAGCTGGTTCATCGTATCGCGAATCTTCGCCAGCAGCTTCAGCCGGTTCTCGCGCAGTTCGGCATCCTCGGCATTCACCGTGACGCTCTCGAAGAAGCGGTCCACCGGTGCGCGCAAGCTGGCCAGCGAGGCCATGGCGGCGGCAAAATCCTCCGCCTTTAGCGCGTCCGCGATCTTCACCTCGATAACGCCCAGCGTGCCGTGCAGTTCCGCCTCCGCCACCTCGCCGCGCGCCTTGATGAGCTTCAGGTCGGCACGGCCCTCATAGGTGCGGCTGTCCTTCTTCTCCTCGATGGCGACGATGTTGGCGGCCCGGCGATAGGCGATCAGCAGGTTGGCGCCATCCTCGCTCGACAGGAAGGCAGCCAGTGCGTCCACCCGCTTCAGCAGGCGCACCAGATCATCCTCGTTACCGAGCGCGAACACGGCGGACACCAGATCGTGCCGCACGCCCTGCTCGCGCATCGCCACCTTCAGCCGGTCGGCGAAGAAGGCCATCAGGTCGGCGACCACTTCCTTCTTGGCGCCGGCCTTGGCGAACACTTCCTGCAGCGACAGCCGCAGGCCATTCTCCACGATCAGCCGGATGATGCCGAGTGCTGCACGGCGCAGCGCATAGGGGTCCTTGGAGCCGGTCGGCTTCTCGTCGATGGCGAAGAAGCCCACCAGCGTGTCCAGCTTGTCGGCCAGCGCCAGCGCGACCGAGTTCGGCGCGGTCGGGCAACGGTCGGACGGGCCCAGCGGCGAGTAATGATCGGCGATGGCCTCGGCGACCGCCTCCCCCTCGCCATCATGGCGGGCATAGTAGCGGCCCATGATGCCCTGCAGCTCCGGGAACTCGCCAACCATGCCGGTGACGAGGTCGGCCTTAGCCAGCTGCGCCGCGCGGTCCGCCATCTTGGCATCGGCGCCGGGGATCAGCGACGCCAGATGCGCGGCCAGCGCCCGCACGCGCCCGACCTTGTCGGCCAACGTGCCCAGCTTGGCATGGAAGGTGATGTTGGCCAGCGCCGGCAGACGCGACTCAAGGCTCTGCTTGCGGTCCTGGTCCCAGAAGAACTTGGCGTCGGACAGGCGGGCGCGCAGCACGCGCTCATTGCCGCCGATGATGACCGCACCGCCGTCGGACGGCTCCATGTTGGAGATGACGACGAAGTGCGGGGCAAGCGCGCCGCTCTTGGTCTCCACCGCGAAATATTTCTGGTGCGACCGCATGGAGGTGGTCAGCACCTCCGGCGGCACATCCATGAAGGCCTCGTCGATGCGGCCCAGCAGCGCCACCGGCCATTCGACCAGCCCGGTCACCTCGTCCAGCAGCGCTTCATCCGGCTTCAGCACGAGGCCGGCCTTGGAGGCCAGAGCCTCGGCCTGTGACAGGATCGCGGCACGGCGCTCCGCCGGGTCGAGGATGACCCTGGCGGCCTTCAGCTTGGCCTTGTAGTCCTCGGCATTGTCCGCCGCCAGTTCGGCCGGCGCCAGGAAGCGATGGCCGCGCGTGCGGTCGCCGAACAGGATTTCCCGCCCGCCACCGAGATCGAGCCGGCCCGGCAGCGCCTGCCCGTTGAACAGGCAGAGGATGGAGTGCATCGGGCGGACCCAGCGGAAATCGGATTCGCCCCAGATCATGGATTTCGGCCAGGGCAGCTTGCGGATCGCCTCGACCAGCAGTTCCGGCAGCACGTCCTGGGTGGCCGCGCCACGCTTCTCCACGGTCAGGAAATAGAACACGCCCTTGCCGGTGTCGCGCTGCTCGCAAGCATCGATGGAGGCCAGGTTGTTGGCCTTCAGGAAGCCGGCCAGCGCCTGTTCCGGCGATCCCACGCGCGGGCCACGGCGTTCCTCCGTCACGTCCGGCTGGGTCAGCGGCAACCCCTCGACGGACAGCGCCAGCCGGCGCGGCGTCACATAGGCGGCTGCACCCTCATACTCCAGCCCGGCGGCCGTCAGCCCGTCGCAGACCAGACGCTTCAGATCCTCGGCCGCGCGCGCCTGCATGCGCGCGGGAATCTCCTCGGAGAAAATCTCCAGCAGCAGATCGGCCATCGCTTACGCCTCCGCCTTATGGGAAGCGACCCAGGCTTCACAGCAACCCTTCGCCAGCGCGCGCACCCGGCCGATATAGGAGGCGCGCTCCTGCACGCTGATGACGCCGCGCGCATCCAGCAGGTTGAACAGGTGGCTGGCCTTCATGCACTTGTCATAGGCCGGCAGCGCCAGCGGCTGCGCCAGCCCCAGCAGATGCTGGCACTCGGCTTCGGCATCCTTGAAGTGCTGGAACAGGATATCGGTGTCGGCATGCTCGAAATTGAAGGCGCTGAATTCCCGTTCCGACTGCAGGAAGACATCGCCATAGGTCTTGCCGCCCTTGTCCTTGGGCACGCCGTCATAATCCAGGTCATAGACGTTCTCCACGTCCTGGACATACATGATCAGCCGCTCCAGCCCGTAGGTCAGCTCGACCGGCACCGGCTTGCACTCGATGCCGCCGACCTGCTGGAAATAGGTGAACTGCGTCACCTCCATGCCATCGCACCAGACTTCCCAGCCCAGCCCCCAGGCGCCCAGCGTCGGGCTTTCCCAGTCATCCTCGACGAAGCGGATATCGTGCTCATGGGCATGGATGCCGATGGCCGCCAGGCTGCCCAGATACAGCTCCTGGATATTGTCCGGCGAGGGCTTCATCAGCACCTGGAACTGATAATAGTGCTGCAGCCGGTTCGGGTTGTTGCCATAGCGCCCGTCGGTCGGCCGGCGCGAGGGCTGCACATAGGCACAGTTCCAGTAATGATCGGGGCCCAGCGCGCGCAGCGTGGTCGCCGGATGGAAGGTGCCGGCACCCACCTCCATGTCATAAGGCTGCAGGATCACACAGCCCTGTGCGGCCCAGTATTGCTGGAGCGTCAGGATAATCGACTGGAAGCTGGTGGCGGCGGCTGGCCTACCGGCGGACATTGCTTCTCTCGCGCTAGGATGAAACCGGTTTTTCGGTGCGGCGCAACATAGCGACCTGACCCCGCAGGGTCAAGAAACGGTCATGCAGGGCGCGCTTGTTCTTCTGGCAGGCGCCTTCTAATATGACCATATAGGTGGTCACGAAGGAGAGATGCGATGACCGCGACCAGCATGAAAGCCTCGGATTTCAAGGCACATTGTCTGCAGGTGATGGACGAAGTCGCCCGCACTGGCCAGCCCGTGACCATCACCAAGCGCGGCAAGCCGGTGGCCCGCATCGTGCCGGCGCGCGAGGGTGCGAAAGACATCTTCGGCGCGCTGAAGGGCAGCGTGACCGTCACTGACCCCAATGACGATCTGATCGATCCGGTCGAGGTCGAATGGGAAGTGATCGAGGGCACGGAACCGAACCTGCCCTGATGCTGGCGCTGGATACTCATACGCTGCTCTGGCTGATGGCCGAAAGCCCGTCGCTGGGTCGCAAGGCGAGAAGTGAGATCGATAGCGGGCGCGACGATGGCATTCTGGCGGTGCCGGCGGTCTGCTTCTGGGAAGTCGCCCTGCTGCTGCGCAAGAACCGCGTCCGGCTGGACCGTCCGGTGGAAAAATGGCGGCAGGATGTATTAAGCGCTGGCATCACCGAACTGCCGATGACGGGCGAGATCGGCATCCTGTCAGTCCAGCTTGCCGATCTGCATGGCGATCCGGCGGACCGGCTGATCGCCGCCACCTGCCTGGCCCATAACGCCACGCTGCTGACCGCCGACCGACGGTTGCTCGACTGGAAAGGCGGGCTTCAGATGCAGGATGCGCGGCAGTAGCGGCCAGTCCTACGCCCCGTAGGGGCACAGCTCCCGGCCGCAATCGCGGGCACCGCGCGCCGGCACATAGGTGCCGCAGGTCGGGCAGGCCCGCATCTCCTGCGTTTCCTCGGTTGCGGCTTGCTTCGCCTTATCGCGCCGGAAGATGCCGCCAAGACCGCCACCCTCACCACGCGGCGCCGCTTTTCGCGACTCGCCGCGCATCTCCCCCCGGGCCACTTCCCGGCGGGCACGTTCCAGCTTGGTGACCATCTTGAAGAAGAAGAACACCCCGGCGATGACCGCCGCCAGAACCAGAAGCTTGCTGAAACTCAAACCGAACATCCCTGCCCCATCTTCCTTATAAGCCGTACCGCGCCCACAGCGCCCGTTCCTCCGCCGCACCGATGGCCGCTTCCGGCAGGATTTCAGCGCCAGCGGCCAGCCTGGCGGCCCCACCGGCGCGGAAGGCCAGCAGCGGGCGGCGCATGCCGACCGGATACAGCCTCACCTTGTCGCCGAAGCGGGCGCGCAACAAGCCCCGAAGATCGCCCAGCCCGTCAGCCAGTCCAAGCGAAACCGCCGTGCGGCCGGTCCAGAAACTGCCATCGAACAATTCCGTCTCGCCGGGATGCAGCCGTTCGCCGCGCCGGCTTTCCACCAGCGCGCGGAAGCTGGCATGCATCTCCTCCTGGATGGCGCGGAGTCGGGCGACATCCTCCGGATTCTCCGGCTTGAACGGATCGAGCATGGATTTCGACTTGCCCGCCGTATAGACCCGGCGCTCGACGCCGATCTTCTCCAGCAGGGCCGGAAAGCCGAAGCCGGCGGTAATCACGCCGATGGACCCCAGGATCGAATTCTCGTCGGCGAAGATTTCATCTCCGGCGCAGGCCAGCCAGTAGCCGCCCGAGGCCGCCACATCCTCCACGAACACCAGCACCGGCAGCTTCTTTTCCGTCGCCAGGTCGCGGATGCGCTTGTGGATCAGCGCGGACTGCACCGGCGATCCGCCGGGCGAGTTCACCACCAGCGCTACCGCTTTGGCATGGCGCATGGAAAAGGCGCGCTCCAGCACCGGGGCGAGCCCCGTCAGCGTCAGCCCGGCACGAAACGGCCCGACCTGCCCGATCACCCCGGCCAGCCGGACCACCGGCACCAGCGGCGCGCGGCGCCGGGCGATCCGGTCGCCAATCCAGGAGAAGATCGAACTGTAAGCCATTATCGAACCCGCTTTCATCGTCCGGTGAATACCGCCTGTCCCTTAATGACGTCGCACCGTGGCCAGATAAAGGCCGGGCAGGATCATCGCCGCTCCCAGCAGATGGTAGCCATGTACCGGTTCGTCCAGCAGAACATAGCCAAGGCCGCTGGTATAGAGCGGCACCAGATACATCAGCAGCCCGGTGCGCCCCGCCCCCAGCACGCTCTGAATCTTGGCATAGGCCTGATAGGCGCCGAAGGAGGCAACGCAGGCCAGGAACAGCACCGCCAGCACACTTTCGCGGGTCAGTGGCATCGGCTGGCCGGACAGCCCCTCCCACAGATAGAACGGCAATATGACAGCCAGCCCGCCCAGAATGATGGCAGCAAAGCGCGTCATCAGCCCCAGCTTACTCGGCCGGTATTTCAGCAGGATGGCATAGAGCGCCCAGCCCGCCATCGCGGCGGCGATCCACAGATCGCCGATGGTGAAGGACAGGCCGATGAGAACCGCCGGGTCGCCCTTGGCGATGATCGCCAGCACGCCGGCCAGCGACAGCGCGATGCCGATGCCCTGCCGCGGCGTCACCCGCTCGCCATAGAACAGCCCGGCGATCAGCACGATCAGGATCGGCGAGGCGCTGTAGATCAGGCCGATATTGCTGGCCGGCGTGGTCTGCGCGCCAATATAGACGAAGGCGCCGCACACGCCCATGCCGAGCGCGCCCAGCACCAGCAGGTCGCGCCATTCCGCCAGCGCCTCGCGGCGCTGCCGCCAGAGCTGCGGCCCTACCCGCGGCAGCTGCAGCATAATGGTCACCGCCCCGCGCCATAAG
>NZ_JAKUSO010000050.1:0-27387 GCF_022449305.1 Oceanibaculum sp.
CGGAAGACAAGCGCCGGGATTATCGGGCGGTCGAGATTCCGCCGCGGCCGGAAGACGATGGCGATACCGCGATCGAGGCCCGGGATCTGACCATGCGCTTCGGCGAGTTCACCGCGGTCGATCATGTGAACCTGCGTGTCCCACGGGGTGAGATCTTCGGTTTTCTCGGTTCCAACGGCTGCGGCAAGACCACGACGATGAAGATGCTGACAGGCCTCCTGCCGCCGAGCGAAGGCCGGGCCTGGCTGTTCGGACACGAGGTGGACCCGCACGACCTCGCGACCCGCCGCCGCGTCGGCTACATGTCGCAATTCTTCTCGCTCTACACCGAGCTCACGGTGCGGCAGAACCTGGATCTGCATGCCCGGCTGTTCCACGTGCCCGCTGCCGAGATTTCAGGGCGGGTGGACGAAATGGTTGAACGCTTCGATCTGGCCGCGGTGATTGACAGCTTGCCGGGTCGGCTGCCCCTCGGCCACCGGCAACGCCTATCGCTGGCGGTCGCCATGATCCACAAGCCCGAGATGCTCATCCTCGACGAGCCCACCTCGGGTGTCGACCCGGTGGCGCGCGACGCCTTCTGGCGCATGCTGGTCGAGCTGTCGCGCCGCGACGGCGTGACCATCTTCATCTCCACCCACTTCATGAACGAGGCTGAGCGCTGCGACCGCATCTCTCTGATGCATGCGGGCCGGGTTCTGGTCACTGACACGCCTGCCGCCCTGGTAGGCAAACGCGGCGTGGACAGCCTGGAAGACGCTTTCGTCGCCTATCTGGAGGATGCCGCAGCGGAGGGCGCGGACGAGGCACGCCGGCCGAACGCAACAGCTTCGCTCGATTCGGTCGAGGCGTCGGCAGGCCATGTCGAACCACAGGGCTGGCGGCGCCAGTTCGACCCCCGACGCATGATCAGCTATGCCCGGCGCGAAGGGTTGGAGCTGCGCCGCGATCCCATCCGGCTGACGCTGGCGCTGCTCGGCAGCGTCATCCTGATGTTCGTGATGGGCTATGGCATCAACCTCGATGTCGAGGATCTCACCTTCGCGGTGCTGGATCGCGACCAGACCACCGTCAGCCGCGACTATACGCTCAACCTCGCCGGCTCCCGGTATTTCGTCGAGCGGGCGCCGATTACCGGTTACGCCGATCTCGACCGGCGAATGCGCGAAGGCGACATCAGTCTGGCGATCGAGATTCCGCCGGGCTTCGCGCGCGACATGGCCCGGGGCCGGCGCGTCGAGATCGGCGCCTGGATCGACGGCGCCATGCCGACACGGGGGGAGACTGTCCGCGGCTATGCGCAGGGGATTCATGCCCACTGGCTGGCGACCAAGGCGCGCGAGGCCGGCTACGGCGAGGCTTTGGCGGGGCTCGTCAATATCGAGACCCGGTTCCGCTACAACCCGGACGTCAAGAGCCTGGTGGCGATGGTGCCGGCGGTGATCCCGCTGCTGCTCATGCTGATCCCGGCCATGCTCGCGGCGCTCAGCGTGGTGCGCGAGAAGGAGCTCGGCTCGATCACCAACTTCTACGTCACGCCAACCACGCGGCTCGAATTCCTACTCGGCAAGCAGCTCCCTTACGTGGGCCTGTCCTTCCTGAGCTTCCTGCTGCTCACGCTGCTCGCGGTGACCGTCTTCGGCGTGCCGCTGAAGGGCAGCTTCCTGACGTTGGCGGCGGGCGCGCTGCTCTATGTCGGCGCCGCGACGGCCGTGGGTCTGCTGATTTCCACCTTCATGCGCAGCCAGATCGCGGCGATCTTCGGCACGGCGGTGCTCACCATCCTGCCGGCCGCGAACTTCTCCGGCATGATCGACCCGGTCTCCTCGCTCCAGGGCGTTGGTCGGCTGATCGGCGAGATCTACCCGACCACGCATTTCCTGACGATTGCGCGCGGCACCTTCTCGAAGGCCCTCAACTTCTCCGACCTGCATGCCGCCTTTCTCCCACTGGCGCTGGCCGTGCCGATCCTGATCGGGCTGTCCGCCGCGCTGCTCAAGAAGCAGGAGCGGTAGTCCATGCGCCTTGCCAATATTTTCCATCTCGGTGTCAAGGAGTTGCGCAGCCTCGTCCGCGACCCGATCATGCTTGTGCTGATCGTCTACGCCTTCACCGTTTCGGTCTACACGGCGGCCACAGCCATGCCGGAGACCCTCAACAAGGCGCCGATCGCGGTTGTGAATGAGGATCGCTCGCCGCTGTCATGGCGCATCGTCAGCGCCTTTTACCCGCCCTATTTCGTGCTCCCCAAGGTGATCGACCAGGCCGAGATGGACGCCCGCATGGATGCCGGCCTCGACACCTTCGCCCTCGACATCCCGCCCAACTTCCAGCGCGATCTGCTGGCGGGGCGGCGGCCAACGGTCCAGCTCAACGTCGATGCCACGCGCATGAGCCAGGCGTTCACCGGCAGCGGCTATATCCAGACCATCGTAAGCGACGAGGTGCGCGCCTTCGCGCAGCGTTATCGCGAAGTTCCGGAGTTGCCCGTCGATCTGGCGCTCCGGGTGCGCTTCAATCCCCAGCTCAACAAGTCGTGGTTCGGCGCCATCATGCAGGTCATCAACAACGTGACCATGCTTTCCATCGTCCTCACCGGCGCGGCGCTGATCCGCGAGCGCGAGCACGGCACCGTCGAGCATCTGCTGGTCATGCCGGTCACGCCTTTCGAGATCATGAGCAGCAAGGTATGGGCGATGGGGCTGGTCGTCCTTGCCGCCACCGCCTTCGCGCTCACCGCCGTCGTGCAGAGCTGGCTGTCGGTGCCGATCCAAGGCTCGCTCGCGCTGTTCCTGGCCGGGGCGGCGCTGCATCTGTTCGCGACTACCTCGATGGGCATCTTCCTCGGCACCGTCGCCCGCTCCATGCCGCAGTTCGCCCTGCTGCTCATGCTGGTGCTGCTGCCCTTGCAGATGCTCTCCGGCGGCTCGACGCCACGCGAGAGCATGCCGGAGGCGGTGCAGTACATCATGCTCGCCGCGCCCAACACGCATTTCGTGATGCTGGCCCAGGCGATCCTGTACCGCGGCGCGGGCTTCACCGCCGTCTGGCCGCAGTTCCTCGCCATCGCCGCGATCGGGGCGGCCTTGTTCGGCTTCGCGCTCGCCCGGTTCCGTCGCACCATCAGCACCATGGCTTGAGTATGCAAATGAGACAGGGACAAAAGATCAGGACACCCTCGCCATTGAGAAGATGGTTCACCATCTTGGTGGTGGTTGCCGCAGGTCCTGTAGGTTCTCTTTCGGCTGTTGCGGCCGACGAGACGGAAACCGGCACCCTGAGCCTGGTCTTCGAGAACGATCTCTTCTACGGCACGGACCGCAACTACACGAACGGTGTGCGCGCCTCCTGGCTGTCCGGCCCGGACGGGACGCCTGACTGGGCGCTTGGCGCGGCCCGCTGGTTTCCCCTGTTTCCGGAGGGCGGCACCGTGCGGACGAGCTATGCCATTGGACAAAACATGTACACGCCGGACGACATCGCGCTGCGGAATCCGCCGCGCGACGACCGCCCCTATGCCGGCTGGCTGTACGGATCGGTCGGGCTGATCGCCGAGACCGGCCGTCGGCTCGACCAGCTGGAGCTCACGCTCGGAGTCGTCGGACCGGCCTCGCTCGCCGAACAGACCCAGAAGATTGTTCACGAAATTACAGGTTCTCAGGAGGCGCGCGGCTGGGATACCCAGCTTAAGAACGAGCCGGGGGTTGTCCTGACCTACCAGCGCAGCTGGCGCGGCTTCGTCTCGGAATCGGTCTCTGGCTTCGGCTTCGATGCAACGCCGCATGCCGGCGGCGCGCTCGGCAACGTCTTCACCTACGCCAACGCCGGCCTGATGCTGCGCTTGGGTCAACGCCTGCCGCTCGACTACGGCCCGCCGCGCATCCAGCCGAGCCTGCCGGGCTCGGGCTTCTTCGTGCCGCAGGAGGGCTTCGGCTGGTACCTGTTCGCCGGCATGGAGGGGAGGGCGGTCGCGCGCAACATCTTCCTCGACGGCAACACCTTTCGCGACAGCCGCAGCGTCGACAAGGAGTCGCTGGTCGGCGACCTCCAGTTCGGAATCGCCGTGACCTGGCGGAACGTGCGCCTGAGCTACACCCACGTGCTGCGCACGCGGGAGTTCGAGGGTCAGGACGAGGGCGACGATTTCGGGGTCTTCAGCCTCTCGCTGCGGTTTTGATGTCTGATCTTCGGCGCACGTCGGTGAGTTTTCCCGGAAGTCACAGAAGCGTATTTCATATTCCTCGGCGATGCGGTTCAGCCGGAGTCGCAACATCAAGTGCTGCGGAACACCTTTGCGTGGTCGCGTGCAAACTCCTGAAACGTGCGGACGGGGCGACCGGTGATCTGCTCGACCGTATCGAGTACACCTTCCAGATGTCCGGCAGGGGAGCGGCGTAGAATTCGTTCATCGCATCAGCCAGTATCTCTGTCATTTCCATGGCGGTCATCGCTTGTTTGGCCTGGTCCGGTGAGGTGAGGACATAGTGACTGAACCGCGCCAGGCCGCCTCGGATACCGGGGCGGCGTCGAGCCAGCTGCTTTCTTCCTCCAGCGACCTGTCGCGCGAGGCAGATGCGTTGCGTGCCTAGGTCGCCCAGTTCCTGGCGAGCATCCGCGGCGATACCAGGACAGCGTAGTACAGAGCATCCCTGCCGGTCAGTCGGCTGGCAGGGATGCTCCCGATTTTCATTAGGCGAATCTTATGTGCGCCTTGTGTCTTGTGCGAGTGGGCTATGTTGGATAGTGTCGATGGATAAATAAAAAAGACCTAATAAGTCGTGTGGTCAGATTCCGGAAACCGGGGCATTTCGACGGGCAGACAAATTTGCCGGTCGGAGCAGCACGAGAAGGTCAGGGAAGCAAGGTCCGGGTCATTCTCAGTGCCGCCGATTTCGGGGGTGCACCGCCATCGCGTGGCAAGGAATGTCCGGGCGCGCAGGGAGCGAAACGGGAATGGCGTCAGGCGAATTCGTCCTGGAGACGGACGACCTCAGTAAGGAATTCAAAGGTTTCTTCGCGGTGCGTGGCGTGAACCTGCGCGTCCGGAAGGGCGATGTTCATGCCCTGATCGGCCCGAATGGCGCCGGCAAGACCACCGTGTTCAACCTGCTGACGAAATTCCTGACGCCGACATCGGGGCGCATTCTCTACAAGGGCGAGGACATCACCCGGACCAGCCCGGCCGATATCGCGCGCAAGGGCATGGTGCGGTCCTTCCAGATTTCCGCTGTCTTCCCGCATCTGTCGCTGCTGGAGAATGTGCGCATCGCCCTGCAGCGCGAATTGGGCACCTCGTTCCATTTCTGGAAATCCGACGCCAGCCTGGCGGCGCTGAATGACCGGGCGGAGGTACTGCTGGACGCGGTCGGTTTGACCGAATTCCGCAGCCACATGGCCGGCGACCTGCCCTATGGCCGCAAGCGGGCGCTGGAGATCGCCACCACCCTGGCGCTTGACCCGGAGATGCTGCTGCTCGACGAGCCGACGGCCGGCATGACGCATGAGGATATCGTGCGCATCACCGAGTTGATCGGCAAGGTGGCACAGAACCGCACGGTGCTGATGGTCGAACACAATCTCAGCGTCGTCTCCAATCTGTCGAATATCATCACGGTGCTGCAGCGCGGCGAAATTCTGGCCGAGGGATCGTATGATGAGGTGTCGAAAATGCCCGAGGTGATCAGCGCCTATCTGGGGACCGGCAATGGCTGAGGTGCTGCTGAAAGTCTCGGATCTGCAGGCCTTCTATGGCGAATCGCATATCCTGCATGGCATGAACCTGGAGGTCGGGCAGGGCGAGGTCGTCACCCTTCTGGGGCGCAATGGCGCGGGCAAGACCACGACCCTGCGGGCGATCATGGGCATGGTCGGCCAGCGCAGCGGCTCCATCGCCTTCGAGGGCACGGAGACCATCGGCCTGCCATCGAACAAGATCGCCCGGCTGGGCGTTGCCCTGTGCCCCGAAGAGCGCGGCATCTTCGCCAGCCTGAATGTCGAAGAGAATTTGCTGCTGCCGCCGGTGGTAAAGCCCGGCGGCATGCCGCTTGAGGAAATCTTCGACCTGTTCCCCAATCTGAAGACTCGGCTGAAAAGCCAGGGCACCAAGCTTTCCGGCGGCGAGCAGCAGATGCTGGCGATTGGCCGCATCCTGCGCACCGGCGCCAATCTCCTGCTGCTCGACGAACCGACCGAGGGCCTGGCCCCCGTCATCGTGCAGCAGATCGGCGCGGTCATCCGCAAGCTGAAGGAAAAGGGGCTGACGATCCTGCTGGTCGAACAGAATTTCCATTTCGCGGCCACAGTGTCCGACCGGCACTACATCGTCGAACATGGCAGGGTGATCGACATGATCCCCAATGCCGAAGTCGAGACACAACTCGACAAACTGCACACCTATCTGGGTGTCTGATAACCAAGGGAGGTTACGATGAAACATAGTACAGCGTTGCTTGCGGGCGTTGCGGCTCTGGCGCTTTCGGCCGGTTCGGCCCTGGCGCAGGTTTCCGACGATGTGGTGAAGATCGGCGTGCTGAACGATCAGTCCGGCACCTATGCCGACCTGGCTGGCCCCGGCTCCACCCTGGCCGCTCAGATGGCGGTCGAGGATTTCGGCGGCACCGTGCTTGGCAAGAAGATCGAGGTGGTCTTCGCCGACCACCAGAATAAGCCGGATGTCGGCTCCAGCATCGTCAATCGCTGGATCGATGCCGAACAGGTCGATGTCGTGGTTGATGTGCCGACCTCCTCGGTGGCGCTCGCCGTGCAGGAAATCACAAACCGCAAGGGCAAGGTGCATCTGAATTCCACCGCCGCCACCTCCGACCTGACCGGCAAGGCCTGCTCGCCGACCGGCGTACACTGGACCTACTCCACCACGGCGCTGGCCAATGGCACTGGCAAGGCCATCGTGGCCCAGGGCGGCAAGAACTGGTTCTTCCTGACCGCCGACTACGCCTTCGGCCATGCGCTGGAGCGAGACGTCTCCAAGGTGGTGAAGGAGGCCGGCGGCGAGGTGAAGGGCGTTGTGCGCCATCCCTTCCCGAACCAGGACTTCTCCTCCTTCCTGCTGCAGGCCCAGGCCTCGGGCGCGCAAGTCATCGGCCTGGCCAATGCGGGCGCCGATACCATCAACTCGATCAAGCAGGCCGGCGAATTCGGCATCACCCAGGCCGGGCAGAAGCTGGCCGGGCTGCTGGTCTTCCTGTCCGACATCCACAGCCTCGGCCTGGACACCGCGCAGGGCCTGCAACTGACCACCGGTTTCTACTGGGACATGGATGACGAGGCTCGCGCCTGGTCGAAGAAATTCGCCGCCAGGCATAATGGCGCCATGCCCACCATGGCCCAGGCCGGCGTCTATTCCGCCGTCGCGCATTATTTGAAGGCGATCAAGGAAGCCGGCACCGATGACGGCAAGAAGGTCGTCGACAAGATGAAGGAATTGCCGGTGAAGGATTTCTTCGCCCGCAATGCCAGCCTGCGCGCCGATGGCCGCATGGTGCACGACATGTATCTGGTCGAGGTGAAGAAGCCGTCCGAATCCAAGGGTCCGTGGGATTACTACAAGGTCCTGCGCACCATCTCGGGCGAGGAGGCCTATGGCCCGATGAGCCCCGCCTGCTCGCTCGCCAAGGGCTGAGCGTCACCTGAACGGACCGACGGGGATTGGGATGTTCGAACTGCTCGGCATACCGCCGCAAGTGTTGTTCGGCCAGCTGCTGCTGGGGCTCATCAATGGCGCGTTCTACGCCACGCTGAGCCTTGGCCTGGCCCTTATTTTCGGGCTGCTGAACATCATCAACTTCGCCCATGGGGCGTTGTACATGATGGGGGCCTTCGTGGCCTGGCTGCTGCTCAACATGCTCGGCATCGGCTACTGGCCGTCGCTGTTCCTCGCCCCTGTCCTCGTCGGTCTTTTCGGCATCCTGCTTGAAAAGACCATGCTCAGCCGGCTGTACAAGCTGGATCACCTCTACGGGTTGCTGCTGACCTTCGGTCTGGCATTGATGATCGAAGGCCTGTTCCGGCAGATGTATGGCGTCTCCGGCCTGCCTTATCCGATCCCGGATGCGCTGAAGGGCGGGCAGAATCTGGGCTTCATGTTCCTGCCCAATTACCGTAGCTGGGTGGTGGTCGCCTCGCTGCTGATCTGCTTTGCCACCTGGTTCCTGATCGAGCGTACGAAGCTCGGTTCCTACCTGCGGGCCGCCACGGAAAATCCGGCGCTGGTGCAGGCCTTCGGCATCAATGTGCCGCGCATGATCACGCTGACCTATGGCTTCGGCGTGGCGCTGGCCGGTTTTGCCGGGGTGCTGGCGGCGCCGATCTATTCGGTCAATCCGCTGATGGGCTCCAACCTGATCATCGTCGTCTTCGCCGTGGTGGTGATCGGCGGCATGGGGTCGATCATGGGGGCGATCCTGACAGGCTTCGGCCTCGGCATGGTCGAGGGGCTGACCAAGGTGTTCTATCCCGAGGCCTCGAACACAGTGATCTTCATCATCATGGCGATCGTGCTGGTATTGAAGCCGGCCGGCCTGTTCGGCCGCGCACGGTAAGGGGAGCAGCCGCATGATCCGCATACTCGGTCTCGTCGTGCTGGTGGCTGCCGCCCTGGCGGCCCCCTACTTCTTCTACCCGATCTTCCTGATGAAGGCGCTGTGCTTCGCGCTGTTCGCCTGCGCCTTCAACCTGCTGCTGGGCTATGTCGGGCTGCTGTCCTTCGGGCATGCCGCCTTTCTGGGGACGGCGGCCTATATCACCGGCCATTCGATGAAGGTGCTGGGGCTGCCGCCGGAGCTGGGCATCCTGGCCGGCACTGCGGCGGCGGCACTGGTCGGGCTGGTCTTCGGCTGGCTGGCGATCCGCCGGCAGGGCATCTATTTCGCGATGATCACCCTGGCGCTGTCGCAGATGATCTTTTTCTACGCCCTGCAGGCACCGTTCACCGGTGGCGAGGACGGCATCCAGGCCATCCCGCGCGGGTATCTGCTGGGCTTCATAGACCTGACCAGCGAGATCGCGCTGTATCACTTCGTCCTGGCGATCTTCGTGTTCGGCTGGCTGGTGATCTACCGCACCATCCATTCGCCCTTCGGCCAGGTGCTGAAGGCAATTCGCGAGAACGAGCCGCGCGCCATCTCGCTCGGCTACCGCACCGATCACTACAAGCTGGTGGCCTTCGTGCTGTCGGCGGCGCTGTCGGGCATGGCGGGATCGACCAAGACGCTGGTGTTCCAGCTGGCCTCGCTGACCGATGTGCATTGGCACATGTCGGGCGAGGTGGTGCTGATGACCCTGCTGGGCGGCATGGGCACTGTGTTCGGCCCGGTGGTTGGCGCGTTTCTGGTTGTCAGCATCCAGAATTATCTGGCGCAGATGGGGTCCTGGGTGACGATCATCCAGGGCGGCATCTTCGTGGTCTGCGTACTGCTGTTCCGCCGGGGTATCGTCGGCGAATTCCTGGCGCTGGTCCGCAAGCTGCGCGAGAAGCAGGCCCGGACCGGCTGATCTGGAGAGTGACGCGGCGGGGACAGACTCCCCGCCGCCGATAGCGCCGCCGTGGCAGGGATCGCCGCATCCTCAGCCGATGGCGGTGAGCGGTACGCCGGATGCCATTTCTATGCGCACATGCTGTCCCTTCAGCCAGCCGCTGCTCAGTGCCAGAACTAGGGCCAGGAACATCAATAGGCTACAGGTCTCCTGCACCCACTGGCCTGCTGCCGTTTTGATGGACACCGAGATAGGCTCGTTAATGCTATGCCGGGTGAAGGTTGCAGCTGCTCCATCAGATCACCGGAATTCATAATACATCATCGAGGTACATAAGCTTCACACAAGATTATAGGTGACAAAGCGAAGAGCCGTGCTGTGTTAGAAGATATAAAAGCCGTAAAAGCGGCCATTCAGGAGGATGTCACAATGCAGCGAATACCAATGGAGAGCTACGAGGCGGCCCGCGATGCCTTCCGCTGGGACGTGCCCGAGAGTTTCAATTTCGGCGGCGATGTGATCGACGCCTGGGCGCGCGAGCGGCCCGACCATCCGGCGCTGATCTGGTGCGACGACCAGGGCAATGAGCGCCGGCTGACCTATGCCGATATAGCCGAGCTGTCGAACCGTGTCGCCAATGCGCTGTCGGCGCGCGGGGTGAAGCGCGGCGACCGGGTGATCGTCATGCTGCCGCGCATCCCGGAATGGCAGATGGCGATGGTCGGCTGCCTGAAGCTGGGCGCGATCCCGATCCCCTGCATCGATATGCTGACCGAGCGCGATATCGCCTATCGCCTTGCCAATTCTGAGGCCACAGGAGCCATTACCACCCTGTCCAACATCGGCAAGTTCGCCTCCGGAGACCACTTGCTGGCCAGCCTTTCGGTCGGGGGGGCTGAAGGGCATTGGGAGGATTTCGACGTGGCGCTGGCCGATGCGTCCGACCGGTTCCAGCCGGCCCGCCTGGCTGCCGACGAGCCGGCGATCATGTATTATACGTCGGGCTCCACCGGCCATCCGAAGGGCGTTCTGCACGCCAGCCGGGGGATCTTCGCCTGGCGCGTCTCGGCCTGGTACTGGCTGACGCTGACGCCCGAAGACGTAATGTGGTGTACGGCGGATACCGGCTGGAGCAAGGCCGGCACCTCGATCATCTTCGGCCCCTGGAGCTGCGGCTCGACCGTGGTGTTCTACAATGGCCGCTACGATCCGAAGCTGCGGCTGGAAACGCTGGCGCGCTACCGTGTGACGGTATTCTGTGCGGCGGCGACCGAGCTGCGCCGGCTGGTGCAGGAGGATGTCGCCGGCTACGACCTCTCCGCCCTACGCATGACCGTCTCGGCCGGCGAGAGCGTGAACCCGGAGATCGTGCGCGGCTGGAAGCGCCTAACCGGCGTCGATTTGCTGGATGGCTATGGCCAGACCGAGACGTTGATGACGGTGCTGAATTATCCGCCCTTGCCGGTGAAGCCCGGCTCCATGGGCAAGCCGCTGCCGGGCACCGAGGCGGCAGTAATCGACATGGAGGGAAGGTTCGCCCCCGCTGGTACGCCCGGCCGGCTGGCGATCCGCGCCGATAACCCGCAGATCATGCTGGGTTACTGGAAGGAGCCTGAGCGCACGGCGGCCAATTACATGAAGATCGGCGGCGCGGACTGGTTCCTGACCGGCGATCTCGCCCGCATGGACGAGGATGGCTATCTGTTCTACGAGGGACGCTCGGATGATGTCATCAACTCCGCCGGCTACCGCATCGGGCCGATGGAGGTGGAGAATGTGCTGATGGAGCACGAGGCCGTGGCCGAATGCGCCGTCGTTGCCAGCCCGCACGAGGAGCGCGGCGAGGTGGTGAAGGCGTTCATCGTGCTGAAGGCCGGGCATGTCGGCGAGGATGCCCTCGTGAAGCAGTTGCAGGATCACTGCAAGGCGCTGACCGGCCCCTATAAATATCCGCGCCGCATCGAGTTCACGGCCGATCTGCCGAAGACCGCGTCGGGCAAGATCAAGCGGCGTGAACTGCGCGACCGGGAATTCGCGGCGCAGAGCTTCTTGGCGAAGAAAGAAGATGCCTGAAACTCGGTGAGTTCGACTGTACTCGCTGCCGGATTCTTGCTGAGACCGTAAATCAGGAAATCCTAGTGGTTGGTGAGTTTCGCATTCGCGAAGGTGCATTGCACAAAAAAATGATTTATGACTCGTCGTTCATTTTTTATTGACAACGTTGCTTTCCCAACCCCAAACTCCTGTTGCCCGTCAGGCGTAGCGGCGGGCTACCCAAACAAGAGGGGCCGGCGTGCGAACCTCCTTTCGCCCGAACGGCCTGAGGGAGGAAATCAATGGCCAGTAAAAAGAGCGGCGTGTCGCGTCGCACGATTCTGAAAGGTGCCGGCTCCGCCGCTGCGGCCGGCGCCTTTGCCACCACCATCACCGGCTTTCCCCATATCGCCGGCGCCCAGGCGAAGGTGATCCGTATCGGCATGCCGACCATCCTGTCCGGTCGTGTTGCCATCCTCGGCACCTCCAGCCGCGCTGCCGTGCAGCTGGCGGTGCAGGAATTCAACGCCGCCGGCGGCGTGAACGGGCGCACGGTCGAACTGATCGACCGCGATTCCAAGGGTCGCCCGGACGAGGCCGCCAAGGTCACGCGCGACCTGATCAACAATGACGGCTGCGAGATCATCATCGACGGCGAGGCGTCGTCCGGCTCCTTCGCGGTGCAGGAGGTGATTCGCGACATTCCGGTGCTCTGCCTTCACACATGCTCGGAATCATCGACCCTCACGGCCGATCCGAAGCTGCATGTGAAGACCGCTTTCCGCAGCGCCCGCCAGGGTATCCATGACGCGGTGGCCGGCGGTAAGTATGCCTCCGTCATCTCCAAGGCCAAGGGCCTGAAGAAGTGGATGACCTGTTCGCCGGATTACGCCTATGGCCGCGATAACACGGCGGAATTCCTGGAATACCTGAAGGTCTTCGATCCCAATGTGGAGGTTGTCGACCAGGTCTGGCCGAAGCTGTTCCAGCCGGACTACACCGAGAACATCACCAAGATCCTGCAGGTGAAGCCGCAGGCGATGTATTCAGCGCTTTGGGGGGGGGATCTCGTTGCCTTCATCGAGCAGTCGAACCTCTACAGCCTGTTCAACAACATCACCTTCTTCTCTGGCGGGCTCGGTGATCCGCCCGTGCTGACCGCGATCAAGAACCTGCCAGCCGGGCTGAACACGGTCTATCGCTACAACCGGTTTTACCCGGACAAGCCGGGCAATCAGGCCTTTGCCGAGGGCTATAACGGCATCGCCAAACAGGAGCCGACCAACTGGTCCTGGCAGAACCGCCTGGCCTGTCATTTCATCTTCGAAGCCCTGAAACGGACCAACGGCAAGACTGACGGTGCGGCGCTGGCGGCCGAGGTGAAAGGCATGGAGCTGGATTCGCCCTTCGCAGTGGAAGACAAGATCACCATGCGGGCGGACGATCACACCATCATCGGCTATCCGGCCGCCTGGGGTGTGACGAGCAGCAAGTTCCCATATGTCGAGAACTTCACCGCGCCTGCGTGGTCGGAAATCATCCAGCTCGAAGGCGAGTGGAAAAAGCGGAAAGGGTACGCCTGACGCACCTTGCGGCATCCGGGGAAGATATTCCCCGGATGCCGCTCCTTTTTTCCACGGAATTTACGGGAGAACGGCCTTGGAGCTGGAAGCGCTTGCGGGCTGCCTGTCGTCGATATCCTGCGCGGTGACGCAGGTCTCGACCGGGCTGATCATCGGTATGTTGTTGTTCCTGGTGGCATCGGGCCTGTCGCTGATCTTCGGCGTGCTCGGCGTCATCAATTTCGCGCACGGCTCCTTCTATATGATCGGGGCGTATTTCGCTTTCAGCGCCTATCAGCTGACCGATAGTTTCACCCTGGCCATCCTGTCCGGCGCGCTGGGCGTCGGCATTTTCGGCATGGCCTTCGAGCGGCTGTTCATGAGCAAGGTCTACGGTCGCGACGTGCTGATGCAGCTTCTGGTCTGCTACGCCTTCATCCTGATCCTGGATGACATGGTGAAGATCCTCTACGGCGCGGAATACCAGCTTATGGGCATGCCGGATGCCTTCGCCTTGCCGCCGCTGCAGGTCGCCGGCGGGTACATCCCGTCCTATTACGTCTTCATGATCGGCATTTCGGCGGTTGTCGGGCTGGTGCTCTGGCTCGGCATCGCCAAGACGCGCTTCGGCAAGGTGGTGCGGGCCGCCGCGATCAACCCGACCATGGTCAGCGCTTTGGGCATCAACACGACGCTGCTCTACGCCTTCGTCTTCGGCATTGGCAGCCTGCTGGCCGGCACCGCCGGCGCGCTGGCCGCGCCGATCCGCACGCTGACGCCGGGCATGGGGCTGTCGATCCTGATCGAAAGCTTCATCGTCACCGTGATCGGCGGCATGGGTTCCATCGTCGGCGCTTTCATCGCGGCCCTGCTGATCGGGCTGACGCGGTCCTTCGGGTCGATGGGTTTCCCGCTGTTCGTCGATGGCATGATGTTTGCCGTGATGGCCCTCGTGCTGATCGTGAAGCCGAGTGGCCTGTTCGGCCGGCCGGTGCAGTGATGCTGGGCCGATCTTCCCTGCGCGACCTCGCCTGGGCCGGCTTGCTGCTGGCCGGGCTGCTGGTGCTGCCGATCCTGGTGCCGCATCCGGCGATGCGCGATTTCGTGATCTATGTCATCGCCTATGGCCTGCTGGCCATGTCGCTGAACCTGCTGGTCGGCTTCACTGGTCTGGTGTCCTTTGGCCATGCCGCCTATTTCGCGTCGGGCGCCTATATCTTCGGCCTGCTGATGCAGTCGGGAAATGTCTCCCTGCCGGTGGCGATGCTGGCGGCGGTGGGCGGCACGGCGCTGCTGGCGCTGGTGATCGGCGCGATCTGCGTGCGGTTGAAGGAGATCTATTTCGCCTTCCTTACGCTCGCCTTCCAGATGTTCATCCACTCGATCATCCTGACCTGGGTGTCGCTGACCGGCGGCGACCAGGGGCTAATGGGCGGCATCCCGCGCCCGGTCTTCCTGGGTGTCGACCTGAACGACAGCATGACGCTCTACATCTTCTGCACCGTGGTGTTCATCGTCTGCCTGGTGATCATGCGCCAGATCGTGCAATCGCCCTTCGGTTATACGCTGCGGATGATCCGCGACAACCCGCAGCGCGCCAATTTCCTTGGCGTGAACGTGGTGCGCATGAAGCTGGCGATCTTCGTCATCGCCGGCACCATGGCCTCGGTCGGCGGCATCATCCTGGCGCTGTTCGTCTCGGGTGCCTATCCGGAATTCGCCTTCTGGACGATGTCCGGCGAGGCGATTGTCATGATCATGCTGGGCGGCACGCAGCTTTTCCTCGGCCCGTTCGTCGGTGCCATCCTATTGCAGACCCTGAACCATTTCGTAACGATCTATACCGAACATCACGGGCTGGTGCTGGGTGCCATCATCCTGGTGTTCGTGCTGGGGCTGCGGCGTGGCCTGGCCGATTTCGTCTATCTCTGGTTCCAGGATCGCCGGACCAGGAAGCTTGAGAAGGAGACCGGTCGATGAGCCACACTCTCGAGGGCAGGGTCGCCGTCGTCACCGGCGGGGCCAGCGGCATTGGCGAGGCCTGTGCGCGTGATCTGGCCGCACGCGGCGCCCGACTGGTGATTGCCGATATCAACGAGGCTCTTGCGAAGCAGGTCGCCGCCAGCCTGAAGGGCGCGATCCATGCCCGGCTGGACGTCACCAGCGTCGACGACACCGAGGCGCTGGCCGAGCGTGTCGCCCGCGAGATGGGGCCGACCGATATCCTCGTAGCCTCCGCCGGCGTGCTGCAACCGCCGCTGCCGCCGGAAGAGCTGTCGATGGAAATCTGGGACCGGGTCATCGCGGTCGACCAGCGCGGCGTCTATGTCAGCAATGTCGCTTTCGGCCGGCGCATGGCGTTGCGCGGTGCCGGGTCGATCATCAACATCGCCTCGGTCACCAGCTTCCGCTCCGCGCCGCTGCACGCCTATGCCCCGGCCAAGGCGGCGGTGGTGTCGATCACCCAGACCCTGGCCACCGAATGGGGCCGCTCCGGCGTGCGGGTGAACGCCATCGCCCCCGGCTATGTGCTGACCCCGGCATTGCAGGCCGCCATCGACGATGGCAAGCGCGATCCGAAGGCGCTGGAGGAGAACTCTGCCTTTGGCCGGCTGATCCGCACCGAGGAGATCGCCAAGGCGTGCAGTTTCCTCGCTTCGGACGATGCCTCGGGCATCACCGGCGTCGCCCTGCCGGTGGATGGCGGCTGGCTCGTCGCCCCGCCCTGGCACACCTATGGCGGCGTGCCGCCGAAGCGGGGTTAGCGGCGATGCTGAAAGTCGAGAATCTCTACAAGGCCTTTGGTGGCGTCGTGGCGATGAATGATGTCTCGCTGGATTTCCCGACCGGGTCGCTGACGGCGATCATCGGGCCGAACGGCGCGGGTAAGACGACCTTCTTCAACCTGATCTCCGGCCATATCCGCCCGGATCGCGGGCGGGTGCTGTTCGACGGCCAGGATCTGGTCGGCCGCTCCAGCCTGGAGATCGTACGCCGGGGCATCGGTCGCGCCTTCCAGGTGGCCTCGATCTTCCCCAGCCTGACCTTGCGGGAAAGCCTGATGGCGGCGGTGATTTCGCACCGCCGGCAATCGACGCAGGTGCTCACCCGCTTCCCGCTGCAAAGTGCGGCGGACCGGGTGGAAGAGATCATGGCGCTGCTGGAACTGACCGCGAAGGCCGATGTGCTGTCGCGCAGCCTGTCGCATGGCGACCAGAAGCTGCTCGATATTGCGCTGGCGCTGGCGATGGACCCGAAAGTGCTGCTGCTCGACGAGCCGACGGCGGGCATGGGGCCGGAGGAGCGCTGGCAGATGATCGACAAGGTCTATCGCCTGTGGGAGGCGGAAAAGATGACCCTGGTGTTCATCGAGCATGACATGGGCATCGTCTTCAAGATCGCTCAGACCATCCGCGTGCTGAAATACGGTGCCGTCCTGGCCGAGGGCACGCCGGATGACATCCGCAGCAACCCGGATGTGATCGATGCCTATCTCGGTACCGATCACGATGCCACCGTCTCTGCCGGGGAGGGCTGACCATGACCCAGGCCATGCTTGAGGTGAAGGGCATCGACGTCTTCTATGGCGCCAGCCAGATATTGTTCGGTGTCGACCTGACGGTGGAGAAGGGCCAGACCATGGCGCTGCTCGGCCGCAACGGCGCGGGCAAGAGCACGACCTTCAAGGCCATCGCCGGCATTGCCCCGCCACGCCGGGGCGAGATCAATCTGGCCGGCGTGACCGTCTCGGGCCGCAAGCCCTACCGCATCGCCCGGGCCGGCATCGGCTATGTGCCGGAAGACCGGCAAGTGTTCCCGGAACACAGCATCGAGGACAATCTCGTCATCGGCACCAAGAAAGGTCCGAATGGCGAGGATTACTGGACTCTGGAGCGGGTCTATGAGGCGTTCCCGATCCTCGCCGGCATGCGCCACCGCATGGCCGGCCGCCTGTCCGGCGGCGAGCAGCAGATGCTGACCATCGCCCGCACCCTGATGGGGAACCCGGAAATCCTGCTGCTCGACGAGCCGTCCGAGGGGCTGGCGCCAATCATCGTGCAGGCCATCGGCGATCTGATCCGGCGATTGCGGGACATGGGGGCGACCATCCTGCTGGCCGAACAGAACATGCATTTCTGCCTCGGCATCGCCACTCATGCGACCGTGGTCGATAAGGGGCAGATCGTCTATCGCGACACAATCGAGGGGTTGAGGGCGAACGATGCCATCAAGCAGCGCTATCTCGCCATCTAAAGCCCGGAATGGGGCCCGGAAAGGCAGCAACACGCCGGAGGCGCTGTTGGCGCTGTACCGGCAGATGCTGCTGATCCGGCGCACCGAGGAGAGGCTGTCCCAGCTTTTCGCCGATGGCGAGGTGCCGGGCTTCATCCATCTCTCCATCGGGCAGGAGGCGATTGCCGCCGGGCTGGGATCGGTGCTGGAGCGCAAGGACACCATCGCCTCGACCCATCGCGGCCACGGCCACGCCTTGGCCAAGGGCGTCGAACTGAACGGCTTTTTCCAGGAAGTGATGGGAAGGGAGACCGGCGTGTGCAAGGGGCGGGGCGGCTCGATGCATGTCGCCGACATGTCGGCCGGCATGCTGGGCGCGAACGGTATCGTCGGCGCCGGCATGCCGATCGCCGTCGGCAGTGCGCTGGCCCATCAGGTGCGCAAGACCGGCGGCGTCGGCGTGGTCTTCTTCGGCGATGGCGCGCTGGCCGAAGGCGTGCTGCATGAGAGCCTGAACCTGTCCGCCCTGTGGCAGCTGCCGGTGCTGTTCGTGTGCGAGAATAATGGCTGGTCGGAATTCTCCCCGACCTCGAAGCAGTTCGTCGCCCCGCTGGCCAAGCTGGCCGACGCCTTCGGCATCCCGGCCGAGACCATCGACGGCAATGATGTCGAGATCGTCGCCGAAACGGCGGGCCGGCTGGTCTCCGAAATCCGCAAGGGTGGCGGGCCGCGTGTGCTGGAATGCATCACCCAGCGGGTGCGCGGCCATTACGAGGGCGATGCGCAGAAATACCGCGACCCGGCCGAATTGAAGGACCGCGACAAGATCGACCCGCTGCCGCGCGCGGAGTCCCGCCTGTCGCTGCTGGGCGTGTCCGAGGCCGTGCTGGCGGCACTGGAGACCGAGGTGATGGCCGAGATCGACGCCGCGACCGAGGCAGCGCGCGCCGCCCCCCTGCCGGAATTCGTGGCGGCGCAGGCCGATGTCTATACCCCGGCGGGAGTGTAGCGATGGCAGAGCTTCGCTACGTCCGTGCGCTGAACCAGGCCCTGTCCGACGCCATGGCGGAAGACCCGTCTGTCATCGTCTTCGGCGAAGATATCGCGGCGGCTGGCGGTCCCTTCGGCGTGACGCGCGGCTTGCTGGAAGCCTATGGCGAGGACCGTGTGCGCGACACGCCGATCTCGGAAGCCACCATTGTTGGCGCCGCCGTGGGCGCGGCGATGACCGGGCTGAAGCCGGTGGTCGAGATCATGTTCATGGATTTCGTCGCCATCGCGATGGATGCCATCGTCAACCAGGCGGCCAAGGCGCGTTTCATGTTCGGTGGTCAGGGCAGCGTGCCGATGGTGGTGCGCCTGCCGCATGGCGGCGGCGTCTCCGCCGGGCCGCAGCATTCGCAATGCCTGGAGGCATGGTTCGCGCATATCCCCGGTCTGAAAGTGGTGTGCCCGGCCAGCGTCGCAGATGCCTATGGGCTGATGCGCGCCGCCATCGATGATCCCGATCCGGTAATCATGGTGGAGAACAAGGCGCTCTATGCCCGCAAGGAGGATGTGCCAGACGATCTGCCTGTCGTGGAGATTGGCAAGGCCCGCATCGCCCGGCCCGGCCGGGACGCAACCATCGTGACCTATGGGGCGGCGCTCTACACCGCGCTGGACGCCGCCGACACGCTGGCGGGCGAGGGGGTGGAGGCCGAGGTGCTGGACCTGCGCTCGCTGCAGCCCTGGGACGAGGCGGCGGTACTGGAGTCCCTGTCGCGCACCCACCGGCTGGTGGTCGCGCATGAGGCGGTGGAGGCCTTCGGCATCGGCGCGGAGATCGCCGCCCGCATGGCCGATATCGGCTTCGACGAGCTGGACGGCCCGATTGTCCGTGTCGGCGCGCCCTTCATGCCCGTGCCGTTCGCCAAGACCCTGGAGCAGGGCTATCTGCCGGATGCCGGCCGAATCGCCGATGCCGTCCGCAAGACCCTGGCCTGAAACCGTAACGAGGAACATTCCCGATGAGCGAGCAGACAGTCCTGACCGAAGTGAAGGGGGCAATCGGCATCATCACCGTGAATAGGCCGGAGGTGATGAACGCGCTCGACGTGCCGACCGTGCTGGCGCTGGAACAGGCGCTGGACGGGATGGAGAAGAACAAGGATGTACGCGTCATCGTCGTCACCGGCGCAGGCGAGAAGGCCTTCGTGGCCGGGGGTGACATTGCCGACATGAATTCCCGGCAGGCGCTGGACCACTACATCGAGTTTGCCGAGGTGATCCACCGCGTCTTCCGACGGTTCGAGCTGTCCGACAAGCCGACCATCGCCGCCGTCAACGGCTGGGCGCTGGGCGGCGGGACCGAGCTGCTGCTGTCGCTCGACATCCGCATCGCCGCCGAAACCGCGAAGGTCGGCCTGCCGGAAATCACGCTGGGGCTGATTCCCGGTGCCGGCGGTACGCAGCGCATGATCCGCCAGATCCCGCTGTGCAAGGCGAAGGAGCTGATGTTTGCCGGCGCCCATATCACGGCGGCGGAGGCGCTCAGCTTCGGCCTGATCAACCGTATCGTGCCGAAGGACCGGCTGATGGCGGAGGTGATGGAGTTGGCCGAGCGTATTGCCCATAAATCGCCGCTGATCCTGAAGGTGATGAAGCGCACCATCCGCGACGGTGCCGATATGCCGCTGCCCTCGGCGCTGGCGCATGAGCAGGCGATGGCCAGCCTGATCTTCGACAGCGCCGATGCGCATGAGGGATGCACAGCCTTCTTGGAGAAGCGGAATGCCGTCTTCACCGGCAAATAAGGGCCAGGCGCTGACCGATCTGGTGATGCCGAAGCTGGGCCTCACCATGACGGAAGGCGTGCTGGCTGAATGGAAGGTAAAGCCCGGCGACAGCGTGTCGGCGGGGGCGGTGATCTTCGTCGTCGAGACCGACAAGATCGCCAATGAGGTCGAAGCCCCCAGCGCCGGCACGATTGCCGAGATTCTGGTCCAGACCGGCGAGACCGTGCCGGTCGGCACCGCCGTCGCGCGCTGGACCGGGAAAGGGTTCATCGCCGAGGCGCCAGATGCGCCCGAGCCTGCTATGGAAGCGCCGAAACCGGTTCCGGTGCCGGCCTCGGCTGGTGAGCGGGTACGGGCGACGCCGCTGGCCCGCCGCATCGCCAAGGCGCAGGGCGTCGATCTCCACGCCATTGCCGGCAGCGGGCCGGATGGGCGCATCAAGGCTGCCGATGTCACGGCGGCGGCCAAAGCGGTTCCATCCTCTCCGCCCTCTGCCGAGGGCGAGCGTATCGCGCTCTCCGCCAAATATTTGTCCATGGTGCGCCGGGTCGTGACGGCCAGGCGCGAAATACCGGACTTCCAGATCGTCCGCACCGCCGATGTCGGCGCGCTGCTGGAACTGCGCGCGCAGCTGAACGCTGCCGGCGGACGGAAGATCAGCGTCAACGACATGGTGCTGAAGGCGGCCGGTCGGGCGCTGCTCACCGTGCCGCGGGCCAACCGTATCTGGGATCATGACGCCCATATCGCCTTCACCACCACCGATGTCGGCATGGTGGTGAACAGCGAGGAGGGGCTGTTCATCCCCATCCTGCGCGATGTCGGGCGGCTGCCGCTCGACCGGCTGGCGGGCGACAGCGCCGACGCCGCCGCAAAAGCCCGTGAGGGCCGGCTGGGTGCTGCCGACATGACGGGCGGGGCGATCAGCGTCTCCAATCTCGGCATGTTCGGTGCGAAGGCGCTCACGCCGATCATCAGTCCGCCGCAATCCGCCATTCTGGGCATCGGTGCTGTGGAGCAGCTCTTCCGCCCGGACAGTCAGGGCAAGCCGGCGCTGCGTCAGGAAATGACGCTTACTTTGTCCTGCGATCACCGCGTCTATGACGGCGTGCTGGCGGCCCGGCTGCTGCAGGCCATCGCCGAGGCGCTGGAGGCGCCGCATTCGCTTCTTCGTACCGAAGATTGAGGCATTGACCATGGATTTCCTGCTTAACGAGCAGCAGAAGATGATCATCGAGACCGCCCGCAAGGTGGGCGGGGAATATGGTCTGGAATACTGGCGCGAGATTGACGCCAAGAAGCAGTTCCCCACTGAAATCTGGAAGGCGATCTGCGAGTCCGGTCTCGCCGCCGCAGCCCTGCCGGAGGAGCATGGCGGCAGCGGCCTCGGCATGCTGGAACTGGCGCTGATCGTCGAGACGCTGGCCGCGAGCGGCGCCGGCTCCACGGTCGGGCAGCTGTTCATGAACAACCCGATCTTCGGCGGCGTCGGCATCTCGCGTTTCGGTACCGAGCAGATGAAACGCGACTATCTGCCGAAGCTGGTCAGCGGCGAGATGCTGTTCTGCATGGCGCTGACGGAACCCGATGCCGGCTCCAACAGCCTGGAAATCCAGACCTTCGCCAGGCGGGAGGGCAATGGCTTCCGCATCAATGGCCGCAAGATCTGGATTACCGGCGTGCCGCAGGCCGACAAGGTGCTGGTGATCGCCCGCACCCAGAAGGCCGAGGATGTGAAGCGCCGCACCGACGGCATCACCATGTTCCTGCTCGACCGCGACCGAGAGGGGCTGACCCACACCCCCATCGAGAAGGTCGGCACCAACACGCTGACTTCCTCCATGGTGTTCCTCGACGATGTCTGGGCCGGGCCGGACGAGATCGTCGGTACCCTCGACATGGGCTGGCATGAGTTGCTGGACGTGCTGAACACGGAGCGCATCGTCACCACCGCCTGCCTGGTCGGCACGGCGCAACTGGCCATCGAGCTGGCGGTGAAATATGCCGGGGAGCGCAAGGTGTTCCGCGGCGCGCCCATTGGCTCCTACCAGGGCCTGCAGTTCCCGCTGGCCGAGGCTTATGCCCAGACCGAGACCGCGCGGCTGATGAACTACAAGGCGGCCAGCCTGTTCGACAGCGGCCTGCCCTATGGCAGCGAGGCGAATATCGCCAAGCTGATCGCCGGCCATGCCAGCGCCCAGGCGACAGACCGCGCCATGCAGACCATGGGCGGCATGGGCTATGCCAAGGAAAGCTATGTCGAGCGGCTGTGGCGCGACGCCAGGCTGTTCCGCATCGCGCCGATCTCGGAGGAGATGATCCTGAACTTCATCTCCATCCATAACCTCAAGATGCCCCGTTCCTACTGAGCACACGGCCATGGTCAATCTCAGCGCCTTCATCCGCTTTCATGCCACCCGCACGCCGGACAAGCTGGCGCTGATTTACCAGGACCAGCGCATCACCTATGCCGATCTGTGGGCGCGCATCCAGGCGCTGGCGGCGTGGATGGACGGGCAGGGCATCGGCGAGGGCGATGTGGTGGCGGTGTTCATGAAGAACTCGTCCTCCTTCATCGAGATTGCCTTCGCCACCTCCTATCTGGGCGGCGTCTTCCTGCCGGTGAATTTCCGGCTTGCGGCGGATGAGGTAGCCTATATCACCGGCAATGCCGAGGCGAAGCTGGTCTTCGCCGACAAGGAGTTCCAGCCGGTGGTGCGCGACCTGCCGCATACCGTGCTGCTGGATGCGGCAGCGCAAAAGGATATCCGCGCTCTGACCGGCGCGCCGGCCGCCATTCCGCCGCAGCGTCCGCGCCAGCCGGACGACCTGTTCCGGCTGATGTACACGTCGGGCACGACCGACCGTCCCAAGGGGGTGATGCACACCTACGACAATTACTATTGGAAGAATATGGAGCAGGCGATTTTCCTGGGGCTGACCCGGGAGGACCGCATCCTGACCGTGGGCCCGCTCTACCATGTCGGTGCCTTCGACCTGCCCGGAACGGCGGTGCTGTGGGTTGGCGGAACCATGTGCATCCTGCGCGATTTCGACCCGGCCGAGATGCTGGCGACCATCGAGCGCGAGAAGCTGACCTGCGCCTGGATGGCCCCGGTCATGCTGGGCCGCGCGCTGACGCTGGACGGGCGGCAGAAATATGATCTGACCTTCCTGCGCTGGACCATTGGCGGCGGCGAGAAGACGCCGGAAAGCCGCATCCGGGCCTTTACCGAGCTGTTCCCCAATGGCCGCTATATCGACGGCTATGGCCTGACCGAGACCTGCAGCGGCGACACGCTGATGGAAGCCGGCATGGAAATCGCCAAGATTGGTTCCACCGGCCGGCCGACAGCGCATTGCGAAATCCGCATCACCGATGATGATGGCCGGGAGGTTCCGGCCGGTACCCACGGCGAAATCTGCGTGCGCGGCCCGAAGGTCACCAAGGGTTACTGGAAAGACCCGGAGAAGACCGAGGCCAGCTTCTACCCCGAGGGCTGGTTCCGCAGCGGCGATGTCGGCTATGTCGATGCCGACGGCTTCCTCTACATCACGGATCGCAAGAAGGACATGATCCTGTCCGGCGGCGAGAACATCGCCTCGTCGGAGGTGGAGCGGGTGATCTACCAGATGCCGCAGGTCAGCGAGGTCGCCGTGATCGGCGTGCCGGACGAGCGCTGGGGCGAGAAGCCGGTCGCAATCATCGTGCCGAAGCCGGGCCAGACCCTGGCCTATGAGACGATGCGCGATCACTGCCGCCAGCATCTGGCCGGCTTCAAGGTGCCGAAGGAGCTGCATCTGCGCGAGGCACTGCCGCGCAACCCGTCCGGCAAGATATTGAAACGCGTGCTGCGCGATGAATTCCTGCCCGAAGATACCGACTAGGAGGAGGACACCATGACACTCTCCCGCACACTCGCCGATTTCGTTGTCTCCCTCGACCTTGCGACGCTGCCGCCGGAAGTGGTGGAGAAGGCGCGGGTCTGCCTTCTGAATGGCTACGGTATCGGCCTTGGTTGCCACAACACGCCCTATGCCCCGGTCGCGCGACAGGCGGCGCTGGCGATGGATGGCGAGCGGGCCGAGGGCGCCACCCTGCTGGGCGATGGCCGCAAGACCTCCATCGTCGGGGCGGCGCTGGCGAATTCCGCTTTGTTCCATGGCCGCGCGCAGGAGGATACCTGCGGGGCCGCCCATCTGGGCGCCATCATGATCCCGCTGCTGACGGCGATCATTGAGGCGCGCAACTACCCCGTCGCCCGGCTGCTGCCGGCGCTGATTGCCGGCTATGAGGTTGGCGGGCTTCTGGAAAAAACCTATGCCGGCAAGACCACGCCGGCCGGTCTGCGCGCCTCGCCGATCTATGGCACGCTGGCGGCGGCGGCAGCATCAGCCAAGCTGATGGGGCTGGATGCGGCGCAGACCCAGGCGGCCATCGGCAATGCGGCCAGCTTCGCCGGCGGCATATTGCAAAGCTTCGCTGATGGCACGGATGAATGGCGCTACCAGGTCGGCATGGCCGGGCGCAACGGCTTCGTTGCCGCCGAGCTGGCGCGCGCCGGCTCCGTCTCCGCGCCGCATGCCATCGAGGGCAAGGCCGGCTTCGTGCGCGCCTTCGCCCGTACCGAGTGCGATGTCGATGCGCTGGCGGCACGGCTGGGCAAGGATTGGGCGATCCTGCGCGTCACCTTCAAGCCCTTCCCGGTCTGCGCCTTCAACCAGACGCCGGTGACGGCGGCGCTGGAACTGAGGCAGGAGATCGCCGGTCGGGCGATCAAATCGGTCACGGTGACGATGAACCCCTACGAGACCGGCTATGCCGGCATGGATTCGGCAGGGCCATTCAATTCCATCTCCGGCACGCTGATGAGCATCCCGTTCTGCATCGCCGCCACGCTGGAGCGCGGCACGCCGACCATGCGGATGATGACGACCTATGACGATGCCACCGTGAACGCGCTGGTCGGGCGGGTCCCGCTGGTCAGCGACGAGGCCTTGCCGACGCTGTGCTGCCGCATTTCGGTGACGCTGGCGGATGGCGCGATAATCGAACGGTACGAGAGCAAGACCACCGACGATTTCGCCTATGATCGGGCGACCGATTCGGCGCTGATCCGCCGGGTCGGGGCGGAGACGGATATCCCGTCCGCCGTGTATGATCGGCTGGAGGCTTTTGTCTGGGGGCTGCCGGATGGCGATATCGGCGAGGTGCTGCGCTGCTTTGCCGCGCTGCCCAGCCTGCGCAAGGCGGCCTGATGTATGCGCAAACGCTTGATCTTCGGCGCGTGGAATATATGGTCGCACGCCATCGCGTAAATGGCGGTGCAGCGGCTTTCAACGAGGGGTATGCGTGAGCGCGACCAAGGAAAAGGAACAGCAAACGGACAAGCCGCGACGCCGTTCGCGCGCCGAACGCAGCGAGGAGACTCGCCAGGCGCTGTTCCAGGCGGCGGCGGAGATGGTCGGCGAGTATGGCTATGCCGAGGCGTCGATTTCCCGCATCACGGCGCGGGCCAAGGTGGCGCAAGGTACCTTCTACAATTATTTCGACTCGCGGCAGGATCTGTTCGACCAGTTGCTGCCGGCGCTCGGCGAGAAGATGCTCGCCTATATTCGCAGCCGGATGGGCGAGGCGACCGGTCCGGAACGCGAGGAGCGGCGCATCCGCGCCTATTTCGACTTCCTGCGCGACTATCCGGAATTCTACCGCATCCTGTATGAGGCTGAGACGCTGGCGCCGAAGGCGCACCGCCAGCATATCGACGCGATCGCCGGCGGCTATGCCCGCGCGCTTTCGCGCAGCTGGGAACGCGGCGAGATGCCGGGCTACGAAAAGCGCGAACTGGAAGTGGTCGCCTTCATGCTGTTGGCAGCGCGCGGCTATCTGTCCATGCGCTACGGCTTTAGCGGGGATCGCCCCGGCGCAATGCCGGAATGGGTGATCGAGGCCTATATGAAGTTTGTCCGGCACGGGCTGTACGACGCGCAAGCGCCGGGCAGCAAACCGACGTGAATAGCTACGGTTATTGACCTGATGGTGCTGCCGAAGAAAGGCACTTGTGCCGTCATCTTCAAGGGGGACATGATGCGCCACGCGTCCTGTAGGCCGCGCTTAAAATTTATGATGCGATGTGGCCTGCTGCCGGTTTGATGGACACCGAGATAGGCCCGTTCATGCTATGCCGGCCTCTCGTTCGAAGTCGATGGGGCTTTTGCCCCAAAAGGTTGTTGAAAGGCTCCGGGTACTTCGTCTTCAGTTCGTCGAGTGTGGACATGGATGCTCCCTTCGTTCGCTGGCGTGACGCCATTTGACGTCATTAGGGTCTGTCCTGTTTAGATTGAAGCATAGCCACTGTTTCTGAGGTAGTTGGCGCATTCATGGGGCGGGAAGGCATCGAGGGGTTGGCCGATGCGTTGCCATGTGGCCTCGGCGGTTCGCTCGCCAGCCTTACGCAGGAGCAGTTTGAGCTTGGCAAAGACCGGTTCGATCGGGTTGAGATCAGGGCTGTAAGGCGGCAGGAACAGCAGCTTGGCCCCGGCGGCTCTTATGGCCTTGCGCACGGCCTGCCCTTGTGGCTGCCGAGGTTGTCCATGATGACGATGTCGCCCGGCGAGAGGGTCGGCACGAAGAACTGTTCGACGTAAGCGGTGAAGAGTTGGCCGTTGATCGGTCCGTCGAGTACGCAGGGCGCGTCGATCCGGTCATGGCGCAGCGCCGCCACGAAGGTCAGCGTCTTCCATTTGCCGAACGGGGCCTTGGCGACGAGCTTTTGGCCGCGCTTCGACCAGCCCGTCAAGGGGGGCATGTTGGTCTTTGCCCAGGTCTCGTCGATAAAGACGAGGCGCCTTGGATCAAGCCGCCCCTGATACTTCTTCCACTGCGCCCGCCGCCGCGCGATCTTCGGACGATCCTGCTCGCTAGTGGACAGGTTTTTTTTAAGCTGTAGCCCGCCTTGCGTAAGCGGTGTTTTGCGGCCACGTAGACATCAAGGTCGGTGGAACGGCACCACATTCTTGCCGCGTATGAAGGCGATGGCGCCCTTGCTTTTCGAGTCAGTCGCCGATTCTTGCAGTGTAGTTCCACGGGAGCAGTTTGGTGATCTGGCTCTGCCGATGACCGCCGGCTATGGCGCTGAGGGTCGAGGCCAACCAGGCATGGGGATCGACGACGTTGAGCTTGCAGGTCTCGATCAGCGAGGCGATGACAGCCCAGTTTTCAGCTCCGGCGTCATGTCCTGCAAAGAGCGCGTTCTTCCGGTTGAGCGCAATAGGCCGGATGGTCCGCT